>NZ_JAVJNP010000159.1:0-65842 GCF_040217205.1 Coleofasciculus sp. A1-SPW-01
AAACCAATTTACTTCTTGTGATTACAGGCTTCGTAGTGAGGGAACTTTAGCCCTCTCCGGCTAGGCGTTGAAGCACTAAAGTGCTCACTACAAACCAATTTACTTCTTGTGATTACAGGCTTCGTAGTGAGGGAACCTTAGCCCTCTCCGGCTAGGCGTTGAAGCACTAAAGTGCTCACTACAAACCAATTTACATCACTAACTGCTTTGTTCGGGAATGGTGATATCTAACGATGTAACATTGTTCGACAGACTGGTTAAGGGAGGCTGAATCGCATCCGTATTCCCAACGACTAATGTAACCAGTTGATTGGGTTGGAGATATTTTTGCGCCACCCGTTGCACATCTTCAATTGTCGTCTCTTTCACCTTCTGCTGATAGCGGAAAAGAAAATCTTCGGGGTACCCATAATATTCATACCGCATCAGCCGCGATAAGGTTTGGCTGGGATCTTGGAAGTTAAACACAAATGAGTTCAAAACTTGGTCTTTAGCAGACTCAAGTTCTTCCGGGGTGACAGGCGTGGTGCGGATTTTCTCTATTTCTGAACGAATCGCTTGAATCAAGGATACAGTAGCTTCGGAACGAGTTTGTCCACCCGCAACAAACATCCCAGGATAGTCATGGCGAGGACTCCAGAAGCCATAGACGGAATAGGCTAACCCTTGGCGCGATCGCACTTCATTAAATAACCGCCCGCCAAACCCGTTGAGGATTTGATTCATCACATCCAACGCCGGATAATCAGGGTTATCAAATTCTCCGCCAATATGCCCCAGATACACATAACTTTGGGTGAGTTGAGCCTGATTCACGACAAATAAACCCTCTTCCTTTGCCTGAGACGCAGAGGGTACCGTTATCTCTGGGGGAGGTGATGAGAGGTTCCAGGTACCAAACTTCTCCTGAATCCGCGATCGCATCTCATCGGAATCAAAATCTCCCACGATACCCAAAATCATCCGTTCGGGATGGAAGTAGTTCTGATAAAATTCCACCACATCGTCACGGGAGATATTGGCTAGCGTCTCATATTCAATAGTGCGGGCATAGGGACTCTGATCCCCATAAATCAGTTTAGTAAATTCGCGACTGGCAATATCTTTAGGATCATCATTGCGACGGGCAATTTGTCCCGCTTGTTGCTTTTTCGCCAACTCCAGCTTATCTTCGGCAAAGGCAGGCTTTTGAATTACCTCAGCAAATAAGTCAAACACCATATCCACATCTTCGCTGAGGGCATTGAAACTGGCGCTACCACTTGACGTGCTAATCCCTGTTTCCACAGACGCCGCCCGTTGTTCGAGTAACTGATTTAGTTCATCCGGCGAATGTTCTGTTGTCCCGCCTGTGCGGATGACTTCTCCGGTAATATTGGCTAAGCCAACCTGATCAGGGGGTTCAAGGCGATCGCCTGTCCGAATCATCGCGGTTCCACTCACCAAGGGCAATTCGTGGTCTTCCATTAAGTAGACAACGATGCCATTATCCAGTTGATAGCGAGTATACTCCGGGATCTGAATTTCTGACAGAGGCGGAAAGGTTAACTCGGTATAATGCTTCGCCGTAGCCGCCACAGCAGGCGTGCGCGATACGACAACCAACAGAATTGTGGCAACCAGTAATCCACACCAGCGCCAGACTTTTCGACGGAATCTGTTCAATGTAAGATTGCTCATTAGATAAGTAGAGGGGAAAAATTAAAGTTAACGGCTCTTATTGTCATTGGTCATTGGTGCTTATGTCTTATGTAAGGGTTTGAGGAATATAGCAGCTACCTTGGCAGGTTAGGACATTCTTTACTGTTCCCTGTTCGCTATTGCCTATTGCCTATTCCCTGACATAAGACATAAGACTATTGACTTGATAGCAATCGTCCAATGGTGCGATTGTCGGGTGTAAACGTGGCTTGAGCCACCCGTTGGATATCAGCCGGTGTAACTTTGGCGATTGCCTGGAGTTCATTAAACAGATTGCGCCAGTCGCCTGTTTTCACCTGATATTCCACTAAATTACGTGCCATTCCCATATTAGAATCGAGCGATCGCAATAAGCCAGCACGGGCTTGAGTTTTCACTCGTTCTAACTCTTGGGCTGAAACGGGTTCGGTTTTGAGTTGCTCAATTTCTTCTCGCAGGGCTGTCGCGACTTCTTCAACACTGTGTCCTGGTGCAGTTAGGGCATATAACAGCATCAGATTGGGATACTTATCTCCCGGAAACCCGCTAAATCCGGCAGCGGAGAGGGCGACTTGTTTTTCTTGAACCAACGATTCATACAGGCGAGAGGTGCGACCATCGCTGAGTAAACGCCCGATAATTTCATACACTACATGGTCAGGATGGGTACGAGAGGGTCGATGGTATCCTTCTAAATACCAGGGTTGAGACTGTAGTTCCAACGTCACCTCCCGCGTTTGTTGCTGGGGAGGTTCGACAATGCTGACTTCAGAGGCGGCGGGTTTTGCTTCATAGCGTCCGAAGTACGTTTGAGCCAACTCTTTAACCTCATCGGGATCAACATCACCCACTACCGCCATGGTTAATTCACTGGGAACATAGTGGGTTTCAAAGAATTGTCGCACATCGTCGCGAGTCAGGTTGCGGATGTCTTCGTCATACCCAATCACAGGACGCCGATAGGGATGGACTTGGAACGCGGTATCCAGAAACGCCTCGATCATTTGACCGATGGGCGAGTTGTCGGTTCGCAGACGCCGTTCTTCCAGAATCACCTCTTGTTCTTTGTAAAATTCCCGAAACACGGGTTCCAGGAAGCGTTCCGACTCCAAAGACATCCACAGTTCCAGTTTGTTGGAGGGGAAGCTGTAGAAATAAACCGTCGCATCGGCGGAGGTAGCGGCATTTAACCCCACACCTCCCGCTTGTTCAACGATTTGACCAAACTCATTTTGCTTGACCAAGCTAGCGGCTTGGGCTTCAACTTGGGCAAACTCCTCTTTTAATTCGGCAACCTTTGCCTCGTTCCCAGCTTTTTTCGCGGCTTTAATTTGTGCCGCTAACTGATCCAAGCGGTTTAACAGGGGTTTTTCTGCCTGATAATTTCGAGTGCCGATTTGGTTGGTTCCCTTAAAGGCTAAATGTTCCAGAAAGTGAGCCACACCCGTTTTGCCTACAGGTTCATCAACGCCACCAACATCAGCATAGGTGGCAAAGGAGACAACGGGGGCTTGATGGCGTTCTAGAACGATAAACTTCATCCCATTATCCAGGCTAAACTCCGTCACCTGGTCAAGGACGCCATCCAAGTAAGGTTGGATTGATTGGGCGTTCGTTGGTGGGGTTTCGCTGCGAGCCAAAGCCCCCAACGGGATACTACTCCATACTAGAGTTGCGACTAAGAACGCTCCTAGGATGGAGCGCCAGGGGTATTTTCTCAAGTGAACAGTCCAATGCAGAAAACGCAAAATAGATCGATTCTTTGTCATTTGTCATTCATCATTCATCATTTGTCATTTGTCATTTGTCATTTGTCATACTCGCTCCCTTGAGAAGCAAGCTACGTCATTTGTCATTTTTAATGTTCTGGGTTAGGGGAGGCAAAATATCATAGGACGGACTTTATCTAGTTTAGCTTCCCCATCTCCCTCATCTTCCCCATCTTCCCCTACCATGCGGCTTGTCGTTCATGACAACTAACTTTTTGTAAATTTTCACCCGTTTGGGGGAAGAAATAACCTAGTGTAAAATACGTCTGATCTTAAAGGCGTGCCTTTTCTGGCATAGATAACCTGTCGCCCATAACCCTTGCAGCTCATTTTGGAGTCCAATGCGAATCTTACACCAGCCCCCTCAATCAGAAACAGAGACAAAGCAGCGTATCCTAGATGCTGCCCAACGTTTATTTGCCAGTCGCGGCTATAACGGGACAACAACCCGTGACTTAGCGGCAAAAGCGGGTGTCGCTGAAGGGACTCTATTTCGCCATTTTGAGAATAAGAAAGCCATATTAGTCGAGGTGGCGACTCAAGGATGGGTGGAATTGCTCACGGATTTGCTGACGGAATTGAGCGAAATGGGGAGTTATAAAGCCGTGGCGCAGGTGATGCGGCGGCGGATGATGCGGATGCATGAAAATGCGGATATGATGCGGGTTTGTTTTATGGAAGCCCAGTTTCACCCCGATTTACGCGATCGCATCCAGTCAGAAGTCATTGCTAAAATGTCCGATGTGGCAGAAGCGTTCTTTGAAACAGCAATGGAGCGGGGGATCTATCGGCGGACTAACCCCAAGGTTGTAGCCAGGGTATTTTTAGGCATGTTTGCTGTGGCGGGGTTTAGCGACGAGACGATTATGGAACCAGGAGCCTCCCTCAAAGATGTGCAAGACATGGCAGAAGGCATTGCTGATATTTTCCTCAATGGTGTGTTAGCGAAGGACTAGGTATTAAGCATTAGGGAGAACGCTTGTCAATACTCGTTATACCAAGTTGCAGTCTAATAGAATTTCAAGATTTATAACTCTTGCCCACCCTACAACTACTGGCTGGTATACTCGTTGGAGTTTTCTGTGATGACTTCCTATGTCATTGAAGTGACTGACTTAGCCGTTGAAGAACTTAGGGCAATTCGTGCTTTTGATCGTCGCCCAATCCTTGATGCAATTCGCCAGCAACTCACCCATGAACCCACAGTGATAACAAGGAATCGCAAACGCCTTGAGCCTTTAGTACCCAGGTTTGAGACAGTTCCCCCCATTTGGGAATTGCGGGTGGGAGAGTATCGAGTCTTCTATGATGTAGATGAGGACGGAAAAATCGTTTACGTTCGAGCTGTTCGCCGGAAATCACCGGGACAAACTACAGAGGAGATCGTGGGATGAGACAGTTAACCCTAGAACAACTTTCTGAACAATTACAGGATTATGTGCGAAATGCTCAGGAGGAACAGATCCTGATTACCCAAAACGGTAAACCCATTGCCCTTTTTTTAGGATTGACAAACGTTGATCCGGAGCAATTGAATCTGCAACTCTCAGCAGAATTTTGGCAAATGATTAGTGATCGACGCCAACGTGCCACTATACCTTTGACAGAAGTAGAGGCAATGTTTTAGTCACCTGGATAGGTTGGGTTGAACGACGTTAAACAAAAATGGAATTAGATTTTCTGAGATTCTTTGATGCTTGTGATCCGAGTAAAACTCTCGCGATCGCGAATCCTGAAGATCGTCAGTATTATATTGATTTTGCCTCAGTTCGGGGCGGTAAGATTATTGAGGCACTCTCACGGACGATTGTTTTGCGCTCCCGTCTCAATCAACCCACCTGTCAGTTGTTTACGGGACATATTGGCTGTGGTAAGTCTACAGAGTTACGCCGCTTACAAGCTGACTTAGAGGGACAAGGCTTTCATGTCGTCTATTTTGAGTCTACCCAAGACTTGGATATGACGGATGTGGATATTACTGATATTTTACTCGCGATCGCCCGTCAGGTGAGTGAAAGTCTGGAAACTGTAGGGATTAAGCTTAAACCGGGATATTTTCGCGATCGCTTTCAGGAGATTGCGGATTTTCTGCAAACCCCGATCGAGTTATCCCTGGAGGCGGGATTCTCGTTACCGGGAAGTCTGGCTAAACTCACAGCCAAAACCAAAGAAAGTCCCCAGCTTCGTAGTCGCTTGCGGCAATATTTAGAACCGCGTACCAGTGGGATTCTTGAGTCTTTGAATCAGGAAATCTTAGCCCGGGCAACGGAGGAGTTGAAACGCCAAGGAAAACGGGGATTAGTGGTTATTGTAGATAATTTAGATCGGGTTCAGGATCGGCGCAATGATTCCGGACGGACTCAACCCGAATATCTATTTGTGGATCGGGGTGAACAGTTAGGGAAACTCAACTGCCATCTTGTTTATACTATCCCATTGGCGTTGATTTTCTCCAATGATTATCAGGCTTTAACCAATCGGTTTGGTGGGGGAATCGCGCCGCAAATCTTGCCGATGGTGCCGATTCAGTTACGGGATGGGAGGGATTGTGATCAAGGAATTGCCCTGTTACAGCAGTTGATTTTAGCCCGGGCGTTTCCAGAGGTAGCACCGGAGGAACGGTTGAATTTAGTCACTCAAATCTTTGATCATCAGGATACTTTAGACCGTTTATGTCGCATTAGTGGCGGTCATGTGCGAAACTTATTAGGGATGCTGTTTCGCTGTTTGCAGGAACAAGATCCGCCGATCTGCCGCGATACTGTAGAGATGGCGATTCGGGAATATCGGGATAGTTTAGTCTTAGGGATTACCGATGATGAGTGGGAGTTACTGCGGCGGGTAAACCAAGAGCAACGGGTGAGTGGGGAGGATGGACATAAAACATTATTACGCAGTTTATTTGTGTTTGAATATCGCGATTCCCAAGGGCGATGGTTTGGCGTGAATCCAGTTTTGTTAGAAACCCGCCAATTGTAGAGACGCGCCATGGCGCGTCTGGAACAGTTACCGTAGGGTGGGCAATAACAACTAAGATAATATAAGTAGTTCCAGGTTGATCACTCTTGCCTACCCTACAACTACACTCATACAGTTACCGTAGGGTGGGCAATATACAACCAAGATAATCCAATGAGTCCCAGGTTTATAACTTTTGCCCACCCTACAACCGTTACGAATCAACCCCGAAGGTTATGACTGATTCCGATTATCCCGAAGCAGCGACACCTGATAATTCGCGATCGCTGAATACATTAATTCGGGCGATTACCCTATCCAGTGGGCGGCGGTTTTCGCTGATTTTTGTCCGCTGTAATTATCGGGAATTACAGGAGCAGATTTGCCAAGACTTGCATCAGCACTGTGGGGTAGAGATTCGAGAATTGGTGTTATCGCCGTCAACGAATACCCTCTACGGTGCGATTAAAACTGAAGTTGGAGATGAGCCGTTATCGGCGTTAATGATTTTGGGGTTGGAGAATGTTACAGATTTAGATAATCTCCTCCTAGCCACCAATCACATTCGGGAGGAATTTCGGAAAAACTTTAAGTTTCCCTTGGTTATTTGGGTGACGGATGAGGTATTGAAACAGTTTGTCCGGTTAATACCGGATTTCTATAATTGGGGTGCTCCGCCTATTTCCTTTTTTTTAACTTCAGCGGCGTTGATTGAGTTTCTAAATCGGGGGGTAGAGGCGGTATTTGCTCAGGAGTCGGTGGCGAGTTCAGAATTAGAATTAGCGCGGCAGGATTTACAAGGGCGAGGTGAAGAAGTCGGGGCGGATTTAGCGGCAGGGTTAGAGTTTGTTTGGGGCAGGGAGGCTTATTTTCAGGATAACCTAGATGACGCCATTGCCCATTATCAACGGAGTCTTTCACTGGGGGAATCACCGCCCAACCAGCATCCTGAACGGAAAGGGATGATCTGGGTTCACTTGGGTTTATGTTCTTGGCGTCAAGCCGAGTTGAATCGGGCGGAAAAACGCCGCTATTGGCAGGAGGCGAGGGATTATTTTCACCAGGGATTAGCCGTATTTGAGGGAGTGGAACGTCCGGATTTAGTGGCGCGGTTTATCGGGGAGTTGGGGGAAGTTTTACAACGGTTAGAAGCGTGGGATAGGTTACAGGAATTAGCGGAAAAGGGGTTAAGGTTACATCACGTTTATGGAAGTGAGCGACAACAGGCGCGGGATTATGGCTTTTTAGCAGAAGTGGCGCTGGCGCGAGGGAATTGGCAGGAGGCAAAACGATTGGCAAATCAGGCATTACAATGTAGAGACGCGCCATGGCGCGTCTCTACCAATGTACCGGATCAGGGACATAGTTTATATCTATTCCTCTTAGCTAAAGCCCAGCAAGGATTAAATCAAATTCCGTCCGCGATTGAGACATTGGAACGGGTGAGAGTTGAAACCCATCCCCAGGATAATCCCCAGGTTTATAGTGATAGTTTAAAGGAACTGCAACGGCTCTATTTTAATCAGCAGGAGTATTTAAAGGCATTTGCGATTAAGCAAGAACAAGGATTAGTTGAAAGTCAGTTAGGCTTACGGGCATTTATTGGCGCGAGTCGTCTGCAACCCTTACCGGGAGAGTCTCAGGATAAGGTGGCGTTGGAGATTACGGCGTCGGGAAGAGGGCGGGATGTGGAGCGTTTAATCGGTAGAATTGCCCGTGATGATTGTAAGTTAACCGTAATTCATGGGCAATCGGGTGTGGGGAAAAGTTCGATTGTGAATGGGGGATTGGTGCCAGCGTTACGGCAGAAGCAAATGGTGAAGGGGTTGGATGTTTTACCGATTCCTGTGCGAGTTTATACGAATTGGGTGGAAGAGTTGGGGCGGTTGTTGGTAGCGGGGGAAACCTCTCCCCCAACCCCTCTTTTACGAGGAGAAGAAACCTCTCCCCCAGCCCCTCTCCTACGAGGAGAGGGGGGCAAGATTTCTAGAAATACTTTTAGTAATACTCCTCTAAATACTCCCAGCAATCCTCCTCTAAATACTCCCCCTTCCCTGGCAGGGAAGGGGGCTGGGGGGTTAGGTCTCGTCCTCGAACAACTACAACAAAATGAACAGCGCCATCGGTTAGTGGTATTGATTTTTGATCAGTTTGAGGAGTTCTTCTTTGTTTGTCAGGATACCGCCACGAGAAAACCCTTTTTTGAGTTCCTCAGTGATTGTCTGAATCTCCCCTATCTGAAAGTTATTTTATCCCTGCGGGAAGACTATCTCCATTATCTGTTGGAGTGTGAACGTCTGGCGCGGATTGATGTAATTAATAATGATATTCTGAATAAAAGTAATCGCTATGAGTTGGGGGATTTTGCGCCAGAGGATGCCCAGGGGATTATTGAACAGTTGACGGCGCGTTCTCAGTTTCATCTGGAGTCGGAATTAGTTGAGCAGTTGGTGCAGGATTTGGCGGAAGATACGGGCAAGGTGCGCCCGATTGAGTTGCAAATTGTTGGGGCGCAATTGCAAGCCGAGGAGATAACGACGCTGGCTGAGTATCGCCAACGGGGGACAAAGGATGAGTTGGTGAAGCGGTATGTAGAAGCGGTGATTCAGGATTGTGGGACAGAGAATCAACGAGTTGGGGAGTTGGTGTTGTATTTGTTGACGGATGAGAAGAATACTCGTCCCCTGAAGACTCGCGCGGATTTGGTATCGGAGTTAACCGCTTTACCCTTAGATGGGGTGATGGAGAGTCAGCAGTTGGAGTTGGCGCTGAAGATTTTTGTCGATTCTGGGTTGGTGGTGGAAGTGCCGGAAAAGCCAGAGGATAGATATCAGTTAGTGCATGATTATTTAGTTGAGTTGATTCGCCAGCAAGAAGGGTTTGGCATTGTTGCCGAATTAAAGGCGGAACGGGAGAAACGGCGGCGGAGTGAGGCACAGTTAAAGGTTGTTGAAAAGACTAAGAAGCAGATTGTGCGCGGTGGCGTGGCGGTGGTGGCGAGTCTCTCGGCATTGGCAGTTGGGATGATTGTTTTAGCGTCGAGAGCGAATCAAAATTTTAATCTTGCTAATCGAAAATTAGAGAATGCACAGGCAGATTTAACCCAAGTCAAAGAGAGTGAAGAAATTGCTAAAAACGAGATAAAAAAAATTACTAATGAAGTTAATACGGCAACTCGGCAACTCGAAGCAGCCAATAAGAAAAGACAAGCAGCGGAACAGCAATTTAAGGATACTCAACTGAAACTCACGGACGCGACTAAAAAAGAACAAGAGGCGAAGAAAGTCGCCGCCGCAACTGTTCAACAGGCTCAACAGGCAGAACGAGAGGTCAAGAAAGCCCAGGAACGGGAAAAACTCGCCAATGCCAATGTGAATCAGGCACAGAAAGAATTAGCCGCAGCGCAGGCGGAACGGGATAGAGTCAATCGAGAAGCTGAGGCGAAGATTCAGGATGCAGGGGAACGGGTGGCTAATGCGAGGCAAAGAGAACAGGAGGCAAATCAGAAAGTACAAGAAGCTCAAATTGCCTTAAACCAAGCCAAAGCTGAACGGGAAGAAGCTCAGGCAGGGACTCGGCTAGAACGAGCAGGTGTGGCGGCGATTAAACAATTTGAATATCAGAGTATCGAAGCGTTGATGACAGCGATGGAAGCGGGGCAAGAGTTGAAAGAATTAGTCAAAGATGGTCGCTCCTTAGAAGAGTATCCTGCGGCTAGCCCATTGTTAGCGTTACAGACAATCTTAGATAATATTTGGGAGCGCAATCAACTCCAGCATCAGGGTCGGGTCAATGCCGTAGCCTTCAGCCCCGATGGCAAGCAACTCCTGACTAGCTCTTTTGACGGAACTGCCCGCCTCTGGGATAACCAGGGCAATTTAATCAAAGAATTAACCGGGCATCAGGATTCGGTCATTGCCGTAGCCATAAGCCCCGATGGCAAGCAACTCCTGACTGGCTCAGGAGACAACACCGCCCGCCTGTGGGACAACCAGGGCAATTTAATTAACGAATTAACCGGGCATCAGAATTTGGTCATTGCTGTAGCCTTCAGCCTCGATGGCAAGCAAATCCTGACTGGCTCAGGAGACTACACCGCCCGCCTGTGGGATAACCAGGGCAATTTAATTGAGGAATTAACCGGGCATCAGGGTCAGGTCTGGGATGTAGCCTTCAGCCCCGATGGTAAGCAAATCCTAACTGGATCATTTGACGGAACTGCCCGCCTGTGGGATAACCAGGGCAATTTAATTGAGGAATTAACCGGGCATCAGGGTTGGGTCTTTGCTGTAGACTTCAGCCCCGACGGCAAGCAAATCCTGACTGGCTCATTAGACAACACTGGCTCCTGGGACAACACCGCCCGCCTGTGGGACAACCAGGGCAATTTAATTAAAGAATTAACCGGGCATCAGGGTGGGATCAATGCTGTAGGTTTCAGCCCCGATGGTCAGCAAATCCTGACCGGCTCTTATGACCAAACCGCCCGCCTGTGGGATAATCAGGGCAATTTAATTAAAGAATTAACCGGGCATCAGGATTCGGTCATAGCTTTAGGCTTCAGCCCCGATGGTGAGCAAATCCTGACTGGCTCATTAGACAACACCGCCCGCCTGTGGGATAATCAGGGCAATTTAATTAAAGAATTAACCGGGCATCAGGGTTGGGTCTTTGCTGTAGGCTTCAGCCCCGATGGTCAGCAAATCCTGACTGGCTCCTGGGACAACACCGCCCGCCTGTGGGATAACCAGGGCAATTTAATTAAAGAATTAACCGAGCATCAGCGTGGGATCAATGCTGTAGGCTTTAGCCCCGATGGTGAGCAAATCCTGACTGGCTCCTGGGACAAAACCGCCCGCCTGTGGGATAATCAGGGCAATTTAATTAAAGAATTAACTGGGCATCAGGATTCGGTCACAGCCGTAGCCTTCAGCCCTGATGGCAGGCAAATCCTGACTGGCTCTTCTGACAAAACCGCCCGCCTGTGGGATAATCAGGGCAGTTTAATTAAAGAATTAACCGGGCATCAGGATTCGGTCATAGCCGTAGCCTTCAGCCCTGATGGCAAGCAACTCCTGACTGGCTCTTATGACAAAACTGCCCGCCTGTGGGATAACCAGGGTCAATCAATTAAAGAATTAACCGGGCATCAGGATTCGGTCATAGCCGTAGGCTTCAGCCCCGATGGTCAGCAAATCCTAACTGGCTCAGCAGACACAACCGCCCTCCTGTGGGATAACCAGGGCATTTTAATTAAAGAATTAACCGGGCATCAGGATTCAGTCATAGCTTTAGGCTTCAGCCCCGATGGTCAGAATGCTGTAGGCTTTAGCCCCGATGGTGAACAAATCCTGACTGGCTCAAGAGACAACACCGCCCGCCTCTGGGATAACCAGGGCAATTTAATTAAGGAATTAACCGGGCATCAGGGTTGGGTCATTGCTGTAAGCTTTAGCCCCGATGGTCAGCAAATCCTGACTGGCTCTTCTGACGGAACCACCCGCCTTTGGGACTTGCAAGGACGGCAGATTGCTGAATTTGCCGGATATTATGAGGCTATTAGCCCCGATTGGCGCACTATTGCCCTAAGACAAGAAGATAAAGTCGTGTTAAAGCCAGGTTACCGGGATTTAGATGAACTCTTGGCACAGGGTTGTGATTGGCTCAAGGATTATCTGGCGACGCAGAAGGAGGCGCGGGAGCGGTTGCGCGTTTGTCGAGAGTAGGAGATGGGGATTGGGGATTAGTTTAACCCGTACCGTAGGGGCGCACCGACGTGCGCCCTCAAATCCCGGCTTGCGCCTGTCATGATGTGCGCGTCCAAAACCCAGTACACCCATCTAATCCGGGTAAATCCAGACAACTGGGCGACATTCAAGATAATCAACGTGGGTGCGATCTTGAATGTAGCTAGATTAGGGCACGATATTATCCATTAGTGTCAACTTAAGCTCCACCCCTCTCCCCCAGCCCCTCTCCCACGCCGGGGAGAGGGGAGCAAGAGAGTCCGGAGAGAGTCCGGTTCCCCTTCTCCCGTGCCACAAAAACGAAGTATCCTCTGTCCTCCCCCCTGCCAAAAAAGCGAAGCATCCTCTGTCCTCCCCCCTCTTGTAGGGGGGAACGAGGGGGGTAGGGGGGAACGAGGGGGGTCGGGAGAAGGGGTTAGGGGATGAGGGGGAAAATGTCGAGCCGTAGATAGGCATGGCTAAAAACCTTGCCAGCATTGGTTTTCGACCTTAAGTTGATACCAATGCACGTCGGTGCGCCCCTACGCTCAACTTGATGATAATTTGCTAAATCTGTGTTTATCCGATTCGACAACGACGAATGATCCGGCTAATTCCGCTTCAGAATAGGTTTGTAGAACTCGTTCAGGTTCGTTATGAACCTAATTTTAAGGCACTAAAGTGCCTACTACAAACAGTGCGATCGCATAACTCAAGCCAGCCCGAATATCCTCAGTGTCTAAATCAGGATAATAGTCTTGCCTAATTTCTGCATTTGAGGTGCGTTAGCGAAGCGTAACGCACCCTACGACGCGACTGGACAACCCTGTAAGCCTCGACTGGGCAAATTACCCAAAAAACTGGCATCCTATTAGATAGATGAACTTAACCCCGTCTTCAGTCATCTATCTTTTGGCTTATCTGTGATCACTAAACACTGGCACCGACTGAATCCGGATTGGCTCATCTATCCACAGAACCCTTTCAGGATAACGATTATGCCCTACCAAAATATTAGCGCGACGCTTTCCGACGAAGATAAAGCCGCGATTAAAGCCGCTATCAAAACCATTGAAGAAAAACTCTCGTTCTTAGTCAATCTGAGTGTTGACGAACGCCGCAAGCTGTTTAAAATGGGCGATAAAAGCTTAGGCTTTGTCCAAAATAGTTTAAATATAGCCCAGTCGAATCCAGATATTCTGCCCAATAGCTTTGATGTGAACGAATTTGTCCAAGATTATCAGTTAGCAATGGCGCTGGGGGAAATTTTCTTAGACTTGCGCCAACTGACGGAAAAAGTAGATGATACGCTGCTGGCGGTGGGGAGTGAAACAATGACGAGTAGTTTAGAGGTTTATGACTATGTGAAGACAGCAGCTAAACGCACTCCCGGTTTAAAGGCGGCGGCGGAAGAATTAGGAGAACGGTTTAAGGCGATGAAGACAAAGACACCCAAGTCAGATAAAGAGTCAGAAACAACAACTTAAGCGGCTGAGGGGTATAGTATTACCGATTGAGGTTAGGACAATAAAATTGGGTGAAAAGGCAACAAGCAACAGACAATGGGCAACAAAGGAATGTCCTAACCTATCCCCGTAGTGCTATTTTTGGAAAAGCACAATTATATAAGTAGACAAAAGGTTAAAGAAGTATTGCGGCTTTAGCCTTATTTTTATGTGGTTTAGATTTGACTGCGCTGCATTCCGGTTGTAGAGACGCGCCATGGCGCGTCTCTACAGGATGGGGAGGCGATGGATTCTGTTGACGAGTATTAAAGATTCGTCAGCGAGTACCAAAGACTCGTCAATGAGTATCAAACACTCGTCAGTGAGTATCAAACACTCGTCAGCGAGTACCAAACACTCGTCAATGAGTATCAAACACTCGTCAATGAGTATCAAACACTCGTCAGCGAGTATCAAACACTCGTCAGTGATGAATTAAGCGCAAGCCTTCATCCGGATCAACTTAAGCCAAAACCCTTGCCAATTCTGGTTTACAGCTATTCAATGGAAGCATAGCCTCACCCGAAGCATTTTCTGATTTAAAGTAACGAAAGTATCTTGACTTCCCCCGGTTTCAGACGCGCCATGGCGCGTCTCTACATTGCTTCAGATGATATTATCCCTGAACCAACTGTCGTGCTTGTTGAATCCAGGCGGCGACTTGATCCACTGTCGGACTCAGATCACGCCGTTGCATTGTTGCTACTTGGAGTCGTAAAATTTGCTGGTGTAACTTGTGAGTCGGTGTTTGAGCAAGCTGCTTGACTGAAATAATACCCGCGTGCAGCAATAACCCACAGTAGTCATAGCCAACACTAGGTACGCGAGCTAAATCAGCCAGTGCCACCCATTTATGTACATATTGTGCCTTGATTTGCAGTTGATTGGCTAACGCTTGTTTAGATTGGCGATTATTTGCGACTTTGAGGAGTTGAGCCGTTGTTGTAATTCCCTGTTGCTGAAGTTTAGTCCAATCTTCTTTACTCAATCCAGGAAGATGTTCAATGGCGCGATCGCGAACGGGAATACTACGGTGATGGTTTTTGGGTTGATTAGACATTCTGGGGATTGGAGAACAGGTGCTTAAGATTATAAAACTTTAATAATGAAGGGCTAAAGCCCTGACTACGAACTCCAAACAAAACCGCAAACTGCGATACCGCGATACACTGATCCAGAGAGCATCTAGAGTAATTACAGTTGTCATGACCAATCGCCTTGCCCAATGCCAAAGCCTTTATCTGCGTAAGCATGCGGAAAATCCTATCGATTGGTGGCCCTGGAGTGATGAAGCTTTATTCACGGCTAAGGCAGACAATAAGCCAATTTTCCTGTCCATTGGTTACTCAAGCTGCCACTGGTGTACGGTGATGGAAGGGGAAGCCTTTTCTGATCCGGCGATCGCACAGTACATGAATGCCAATTTCTTACCGATTAAGGTAGACCGGGAAGAACGCCCGGATATTGATAGCATTTATATGCAGGCGTTGCAGATGATGACGGGTCAAGGGGGTTGGCCCCTAAATATTTTTCTGACGCCAGAGGATCGGGTTCCTTTTTACGGCGGGACGTATTTCCCCGTAGAACCGCGCTATGGGCGTCCGGGCTTTTTACAAGTATTACAAGCGATTCGCCGCTTCTATGATGTAGAAAAGACCAAGCTGCAAAACTTTAAAGACGAGATTCTGGGTCATCTACAACAGTCGGTTCTCCTCCCCGCTTCCGGACAACTCACCGCTGAATTACTACGCCAGGGAATGGACAAAACGATCCGGATTGTAGATAGTGGGAGTTATGGACCGAGTTTTCCGATGATTCCCTATGCGGATTTAGCCTTGCGGGGAATTCGCTTCCAGGAGATGACCGAGGTTGATGCGTACCAAGCCTCGCGATCGCGTGGGTTAGATTTAGCTAAAGGGGGAATCTATGATCATGTTGCGGGCGGCTTTCATCGCTACACCGTAGACGCCACTTGGACAGTGCCTCACTTTGAAAAAATGCTCTACGATAATGGGCAGATTGTCGAGTATCTGGCGAATCTGTGGAGTGTGGGGATTAAAGAAGCTGCGTTTGAACGGGCAATATCGGGAACCGTGCAATGGTTGACCCGGGAAATGACCGCCTCGTCTGGTTATTTTTACGCCGCCCAAGACGCCGATAGTTTCACCGAACCCAGCGCCGCCGAACCGGAAGAAGGGGCATTTTATGTCTGGAGTTATGCCGAATTGCAGCAACTCCTCACCGCTGAAGAATTGGCAGAATTGCAAGAACAATTTACGGTGACGTCTGAAGGCAATTTTGAAGGACAAAATGTATTGCAGCGCCGTTATTCGGATCAGTTAAGCGATACCTTAGAAACTGCATTAGCAAAACTATTTACTGCCCGTTATGGTTCCCCTCCCGACAGCTTAGAAACCTTCCCCCCCGCCCAAAACAATCAAGAGGCAAAAACAAAGAATTGGTCAGGTCGCATTCCGGCGGTTACAGATACGAAAATGATTGTGGCGTGGAATAGCCTAATGATTTCTGGTTTAGCTAGGGCGTATGGCGTATTTCGTAAACCCGAATACCTGGAATTAGCCACAACAGCCGCTAAATTTATTCTGGAGAATCAATGGGTAGATCAGCGTTTCCATCGCTTGAATTATGAAGGTGAAGCCTCTATATTGGCACAGTCGGAAGATTATGCGTTATTTATTAAAGCCTTATTAGATTTGCATCAAGCCTCACTAGGATTAGCAACAGCACAAGAGTCTTCCCAATCGCCAATCCCGGATAGTTGGTTAGAGGAGGCGATTAAAGTACAGGACGAATTTGACGAATATTTGTGGAGTGTGGAACTCGCAGGCTACTATAACGCCGCTAATGATAGTAGTGGAGATTTATTGATACGGGAACGCAGTTATACCGATAATGCCACACCTGCGGCGAATGGTGTCGCGATCGCGAATTTGGTGCGTCTGACGTTACTCACGGAAAACTTAGCTTATCTAGATCGCGCTGAACAAGCCTTGAATGCGTTTAGTAGTGTAATGAACCAGTCACCCCAATCCTGTCCCAGTCTGTTTACGGCTCTAGATTGGTTCCGCAATTCTACCTTAATTCGCACCAGCGTGGCTCAGATTTTATCCCTAATGACGCAGTATTTTCCGGCAACTATGTATCGATTAGAACCCAGTCTTCCGGAGAATGCCGTTGGCTTAGTTTGTCAGGGACTCAGTTGTAAACCTACGGCTCATACTCAGGAACAACTATTAGCACAAGTCGAGAAAAGTCAAACCCGGGGCTATTGACGTGAGCAAGTTTAAGCGTTTTTTTGTAGGGAGTAAAGGGCGACCCGATCCAATTGAGTGGAGTAGTCTGTTAATTGATGCAGACGGGTCGCAAAGTCCCCCTTTTTAAGGGGGATTTAGGGGGATCGACAATGTACCGCATAGCAGAGCAAACTGCTGTATGAATTCACATCCCGTGAAATTAAGGAACTGTCATTTCGACTCGATGGGTTGTTTGTGCCGAAGAATGAACAATCAAACGAACCCTTTTATGTGGTCGAGGTTCAGTTTCAACCGGATGAGAATTTATATTATCGTGTATTTACGGAACTGTTCATTTTTCTGAAACAATACAAACCGACCCATCAATGGCAGGTTGTGGTCATTTATCCCACTCGTCGGATTGAACGGGAACAACCGTTACACTTTAGGGAACTTTTCACCCGGGTTACTCGGATATACTTAGATGAGTTAGGAGAGGAGGCATCGGATTCTTTGGGGATTAATGTTGTTAAGCTAGTGATTGAGAGGGAAAAGACAGCCCCGGAACAAGCAAAGCGCTTGATCGAACAAGCCCAAGTCCAGATAACCGATGAGACGACAAAACGAAATCTGATTGATTTAATCGAGACAATCATCGTTTACAAATTACCGCAAAAAAGCCGAGAGGAGATACAAGCTATGTTCGGGTTAAGTGAACTCAAACAAACCAAGGTTTATCAGGAAGCGCAAGAAGAAGGTGAGAAAAAAGCCAAGTTAAAAGCAATACCCCGCCTAATGCAGTTAGGTTTGAGTTGGGAGATGATTGCTGAAGGATTGGATTTGCCTGGGGAAGTGGTTCAACAAGCCGCACGGTTATTTGCCCAACAAAATGTTATGGCTTTTATTGAACTGTTACAGCATCAACGATCGCTTTTTTCGCCGCAAGACTTGGCTGATTTGGCTGAGTTAATTGAACCGTTACCCGATAAGATAGAAGATCTATCTGAGGCGATCGCACAATGGTGTAAGCAGGATGGACATTCCCTACAGCGTCAGGGGTGGCGTGATCTTGTCTCCGGGAAGGTAAATGCGATGGTGGAGGAATTATTGGCGACGAATCTTGCATCCCTGGAAACTTTGGGACTTTCGGTTAATAAAGCAAACCTACAACAGGCGATTGAGTAGGGTGGGCATTGCCGTGTCCTATTCTCTCAAACTCTGTACCGTAATCCGTGTACCTGCGATGCAAAGCTGGAAACGTTAAGGGATGAGGATGAACCGTTCAACCAAATAACGCTGAAACTCCACCCCTTGACGCTCGACAATCTCCGTATTATAAACCTGAAAACCAAACCTTTTAAACAACCCCAAACTAAACTCACTCGCTTCTGCATATAAGCGCTTAATCTTGTGACGTTTAGCATAATCCAAGAGAATTTCCATCAGCCGAGAACCAATCCCTTGATGGATGCGATCGCGCCGCACATAAGCTGAGAGAATATGACCATCATCAGCTATTCCCGCAAAGCCGAGAATCCCAGTTTCATCCACCGCCACAAATGTTGTCCCTGACAAAATGAACTCCCGAAACCCAGCCGTATCCTCAGCAAACGACGCCCAGCTATGGGTTTGAGCATCAGAGTAAAATTGAGGCGCGATCGCGAGTACCGTTTCTTGATACAGTTTGGCTAATTCGGGACTATCCGAGGCTTGAGCAATCCGAATCCTCATAACCGTCAACGTTAGTGCGACTCGTGTAACATCTCTGTCTGTATGACATGGAGTTTACCCTTTCCCCCGAAAACAAATAGCCAAATAATCACCGCTAGCCAGTGTAAACTAACAGCAGACCACAGCGATCGCGTTACGCCATAAGCAACGGCACAGGCAATTCCTAACAATCCCGCCAAGACTAAAAATTTCCAATCCCGGAAGGTTGTATAGCCAGGAGGGTAGAAATAGCGGGCGTTCAAGGGATGATACAGGATAAACAAAATTGTACTCAGGCTCAACCCAAATAACCACGCCCCCGCCGATGCATTTTCTAGGAAACTGGGAAGCAGCAGCCCCCGAAAGACTAACTCTTCGCTGAATGCTGGGAAAACCAAGGTTAAAAAGAACTGATTCCAATTCAAATCCCAACGGAATTGTAAAAAACCCGTCATCAAACCGAAGGGAACCGCGATCGCAGCATACCCCAAACCAATACTCACACAAATCAGCCACCCCCACCCACTCGGTAGCGTTATTAACCCCGTCACTACGCGAATTAACAGCGTTGACAAGACGGGAACCTGTCCCAATAATACCGTTGGCGCCACCGGAAAAATGGACTCCTCTCCCCCAGGGACTTGAAAACTTTGCAACACCCACAGTTTCGCCTTTTTGTCAAGCAACAAATCGGCAATGATATCCTGTCCTCGACGGGGCATAATTGTCCGCCAACTCAAAATCCCGGCGAATAAATCATTATCCTGAATCAAGCGATCACCCACACCTGCCAAGGTTTCCGCGTTTTGCTTCCAGTCGGAACGCACCACCCCCAACGGCGTTAAATTCTGTTCTAATTCCTTCCCTAACGCCACTAACGCCTGAAATCGCTGGGTTTGGGGATGATTAGGATGCTGTTGTAGCCAAGCCTGTATCTGAGGCGTTGTCGCTACCTGCTGCTTAATCTGTTCAATCGCAATATATAAGGCTTGATTAGAATCCTGAACGCAAGACGAAGCAGGTGTAACGATCGCACTTCCGGTTCCATCCCCGGTGCGATAGCGGGACATCATGACATTCAACTGGTACTTTAATGCCTGTAAAGGTGAGAGAATTACGCCATCGAAATTATAGTCTTGAGTGACAGCTTCCAATTTGATTAAAACATCAACAACCGGGCGTGTCCCCAACCATCCCCGGTGCAAATCCCCCATATAATTTGCCCAGGTTACATTTCCAGCAATAATACCGTTCGGGTTATGGGCATAAACCTGTTGATAGACAATTTCCCAGCTTAACTCATTAGTCAACGGATCACGAATAATCTCCGCCACCCCAAAGGAGAAATGACCCGTTACCGTCGCCCATATCGTCTGTTCATCGCCATTTTCACCGCCAATCCCGCCAAACAGATGTAAAATCAAAGCGCGATCGCCTGCTTGCCAAGCGGAAATTGCATCGGGTTTGCTTTTCGCCTCTGGATCAATTAACACTGTCGCCACTGTCCCCTGGCGATCGCGGGTATTCTGCCACAAATTCGGCAGCCGATCTGAACCTAAAATAACCCGATCCGGTTGCAATTGAAATAGCGATCGCGGCGCAATGGCTTGGACGGTAAAAACACCTTGTTTATCCTTCGCCCCGTAAATATACCACCCCGCCTCGCCTGCGGGAGACGCTTCAAGCTGTTGTGGCGTGGAAAACAACCTCCCCTTGCGGAAACGAATCACTTCTTCAACACCGTCAAATCTGTCCGATTCGGGGTTGTAATGACGTACCGTTAACCATTCTCCCTGGGTGCTGACAATCGACACTAAACCATAAAATCGCCCGGAAACTTGAATCGGAGAACGAGCAATTTTCAGCCTATTTTCTGCCCAAATCACCTCCTCTAAGCGGACAATCACATCATTTTTAGGTCTGGCTCCCGCTAAAGATTGTAATGGACCCACCTGTGACCAACCATTCAGGCGATTGGGGTGAATATTACCGTCTTTCTGGCTATTGCGAGTCGTTTGGTTAAATTCAATCGGGGTAGTAACAGCATCCAAATATGCCTGAATTTGGGGCGTTTCCTGCCATTCTAAACGCACTTTATCACCGATTAAATCCTGGGCAGTGTCGGGGGCGTTGTACACCTGAAACCAAACCCAATCACCTGTTGAATTGGCGGTTATTTCTTCCGGATTGGGTAAAATTAATCGTCCCACCCAATCACCGACAGAGTGATAGAAGGTTGGGTCAATGTCTTGCTCAAGTGGATAAAAAGACGGTTGATTTCCTGCTGGTTGACTCAGGGTGTAACTGGACTCCTGAGGAACAGCAGGTTGGGGTTCCGGGGAAAAATAGATTAGCGCGATCGCACAGATTATTCCTAAGAGTCCCCAAATCACCCACTTAAACGTTCTCATGTCCGTTCCATTCCGCGATCGTCGTTTGAGCCAATTTTCCCATATAGGGTTTTCATTTGAGATGTGAAACTCACGATAGTGGACAAAAGCAATAGGCAATAGCAGGAGTGTGAGCATCTTGCTCACTACTGAACTAACACAGTTAAAATTCGGGATTAGATGTGACCATTGAATCGGGCGCAAGTCTTTGCGCCCCTACGATTTTTTCTCACCTTGCTTCCAGGCGTTCCATGGTCACGTCTCTACTACCCCTAAGGGTTTTATAACTTTCTCAAGATAGACACCTCGAAAGGTTGCAACTTTTCGGGTAAATCAATAATTTTGCCCGTTTCCAGCTTAGTAGACAGCAAAACTTCCCACATTGGGATTTCGATGGATTCATCCAATCCTAAATCTTTTTCATAGGAGAAATTAATTACAATCAACACGCTCTCCTGCTTTGTTTCTCTCAGGTAAGCTAAATGCTCATAAGGATAATAGATCAGAGTTCGCCAACGTCCCACCTGTAACGCTTCGCTGTTTTTGCGGACTCGCAGTAAGGATTTATAGAAATTAAAAATTGAATCATCTTGCTTGAGTTTATTTTCAACATTCACATCCAAATAGTTGTCATTAACAGGTAGCCAAGGTTCAACATCTTTGCCAAAACTAAACCCCGCTTGTGGCGAATCATCCCATTGCATCGGCGTCCTCGCACCATCCCGCGACGGTACAGATTCCCCACTTTGAGGATTGGCTACCGCTTTATCCCTGGCTTTTTCTGGGGGAATATTGAGATGATTAACCATGCCAATTTCCTGACCGTAATACAAAAGAGGAATCCCTCGAACCGTCAATAATATAGTAGCGGCGGCTTTGGCAATAGCTTTGGGATTCGTGCAGAGACTACATTCAATCCAGCGCGATAAATGTCGGGGAATATCATGATTATCTAAGAAGTAGGTAGGCGAAGCACCTGCTGGAGTTAAGAGTTCTTTCTTTTCAATTTCTTGTTGCAGATAGGCAGGATACCAAGGACTAAAGGCAAACTCAAAGGTGAAGGGTAAATGAAGTTCATCATTGTTTACCCCATAAAAAACGATGGAATCATAAAGACGATTATCGATGAAGGTTTCGCCAAGAATCACTCGGTCGTCATACTCATCTATTAAGTTCCGGATCTCCTTAATAATTTGATGGTTTTCGGCAAGATTTTTATTGTACAGGTGATGTTGGTTATTGTAGTCCTTTCTATCCGTCGCCCCAAATTTCATCGGATTATCGCGAAAATATTGGTCTTTACTATACACACTCGACGCATCCAGTCTAAAGCCATCCACCCCTTGATCCAGCCAAAACCGGATCATGTCATAAATAGCGGCTTTAACTTCTGTATTTCTCCAGTTAATGTCAGGTTGATTGGTATTAAACGTGTGGTAATAATATTGACCGCGTTGTTGATTAAATGTCCAGCCGCTTCCTCCGAAATAGGAGAGCCAGTTGTTGGGAACTCCACCATCCGGGGCGGGATCTTGCCATAAATACCAATCGCTTTTAGGATTATCTCGGCTGGAACTCGATTCGATAAACCAATTGTGCTGGTTTGAGGTGTGATTAATCACTAAGTCCATAATTACTTTGATGCCGCGTTGATGGGCTTCGTTTAAAAGCTTCTCAAAATCGGCTAATGTGCCAAAGGTAGGACAGATATCGCAATAATCACTCACATCGTACCCATTATCAATCATCGGTGATTGGTTAATCGGGGAGAGCCAAATTGCATCAATTCCTAATGAAGTTTGACTGTCAGGATTGCCATCATTAAGGTAATCTAACCGACTAATAATACCTTTCAAATCTCCTTTGCCATCTCCATTGGCATCAGCAAAGGTAAGGGGGTAGATTTGGTAGATTACACTTGTTTGCCACCATTTAGTTTTTTTAGGATTCATAGTCTTGTTCACCTGCAAAAAATACAGGATACTCGGCTAGCCAGTCGCCAAGGGGGGTTGTAACGGCGAGAAGCCTGTCTAGAGAACGGTTGAGGTTTGCACCCATGACACCAAGCGCCCAGGGTTGTACATACAGGGTATCATTGGCGCGATCGCACCTCGATTAGAATAATGGCAGAGTTGAGGAAATATCATGTCAGAAGGGAAAAAGCAACAGTTCAACGCTCCGGTTGGCAGTGTGGATAATCAAGGAACTCAACATAATGTAGCGGGAGTCAACTATGGGGTTCAGACTAGCACCTCAGATCCTGAACTTCAGGCTACAGTACAAGAGATTCAAGGGTTGGTCTCTAGTTTAGACCTGACTCAGGCAACCACCACGAGCCAACAGATGAGGCTGGCGGAAGCAGTCATTACCAAAATTGAGGATCAGCCAACCTTTAAGGAACGAGCAATCCGTGCGGCGCGGGGTGGACTGGTGGAAGGACTCAAGCAAACTCCAGTGGGGGCGATCGTTGCTGGGGCGATCGAGGGTTGGACAAACGAGAAAGATTAGTCTATGTCAGAGCCAACGAATCAAAATACAGGGAGTCAAGGGAACCAGGGTCAACAAGGGAATGTTGCTGGTGCTAATTATGGTGTTCAAAATACCTACTACAACAGTGGAGGGCGACAGTTATCTAAGCAGGAGTATCGCAATCGTCGAAATTTATTGACTCAGATGCGAACCGAGGTAGAAAGCCGTTTAACCCAGTCTATACACCGGGCGGCGTTCGTGAATTTGGGCAAAGAACAGCAACCCCAGCAGGTGCAACGTCCTTGGGATATGTCGGTGAAGGTGGGAGAACAGCGAAGCGTTCAGTTACCCCCCCAGACAACGATTCTGGATGTGTTTGATAATCCCACGATTTCCGGCAAGTTCCTGATTTTGGGCAAGCCAGGGGGCGGAAAGACCACGACGTTATTAGAGTTAGCGGAAGCCTTGATTGAGCGGGCAGAAGGGGATAGCGATGCCCCAATTCCAGTGATTTTGGAGCTTTCGAGTTGGCAGGAGGTGACAAAACCTAAGTTTTTGCCCTTTGGAGAACGGGAAAAATATGACCCTTCGATTAAGAAGTGGGTTCTATCTCAGCTTATGGGTAAGGGAGTGAGTCAGGAAATCGGGGAACAGTGGCTTCAGGATAAGGAGTTAGTGCTGTTGTTGGATGGGTTGGATGAATTGCAACCGGAACGTCAGGCGAAGTGTGTCCGGGCAATTAATCAGTTTTTAAGCAGTGAATTGTCGCCGTCGCATTTGGTAGTGTGCAGTCGTAAGGAGGAATATGAGGACTATGAAGAGATTTTGCTCTTAAATGGGGCGATTTGTTTAGAGGATTTGACGAATGAGCAAATTCGGGATTATTTTACCTCTGTCAATCTAGGGGAATTTTGGGAGAGCATTAAGGGTTCAGAGAAGATTGTCAATTTTATTCGTCAGCCGTTGTTTTTAGCAATTACGAGTATTGCGTATCAGCAGATTGATGTTGAGGAGTGGCGGAATTGTAACGCCGAAAAAAACAGCATTGATTATTTACTGGGTATTTATCGGGTAAAAATGCTAACTAGATATTGCAATAAAATTAGGAAAGAAAAAAGCATTAATAACTTCATGACAAGCCAAAATATTATCATATTTATAGCAAAAAGTTTAACAAACACACGATTTGAGTATGCTCAAAAGCTCGCTAAAAATCGCCGAATAGGTAAAGGAAATAAAGTCAAGTTAAAAGCCATTCGTGTAGACCAAATTGACACCTTAATATTTAATGATTTAGGGTGGGAATTAATAGTCAAAGTAATTTCGTCTTTTGCAGTATTGATATTTTATTCAGGGTTGCTGTACTTGGCAATCAGCTTAGATATAAATTCAAAGCATGAAAATATCATTGATATAACACATAGCTTTAGTAACATTTTAATTGAGTTGGTTCCGCTTCTATTAATAATGTTTCCATCCGTAGGTACATCTTTTGATTTTTTTGAACAATTAAAATCTTCAAATGTTATATGGAAAAAAAGATTTGGCGATATTATTGAATTTCAGGGTTATCTTACAGTTTTATTGTTTTTTATTCAGTTCGGATTATGGGTTTTATTTGGTTGGGATGATTATGGGTTCAATACTTGGTCAAACTGGATTCATAGAAGTGTGATTATAGATAATGCAATACTAATAACATGGTTTATGGTGGATATACATTATTTTTGTGGAGAATCTTCTGCTCTGCCTCAATACTGGGTAAACATTAAACTTGATTTAAAGTATATGTCGGGATGGACATTTATAACTTTGTTTTTGG
The DNA here is from genome assembly GCF_040217205.1 of Coleofasciculus sp. A1-SPW-01. Taxonomy (NCBI): domain Bacteria; kingdom Bacillati; phylum Cyanobacteriota; class Cyanophyceae; order Coleofasciculales; family Coleofasciculaceae; genus Coleofasciculus; species Coleofasciculus sp. A1-SPW-01. The sequence continues at coordinate 25,284 of NZ_JAVJNP010000159.1, forward strand.
GCATACCTTTGACAATATTATTTGCAATAATCGCTCTAGATATTAATATGCTGCTTATTAGCTTTTCTGCTTGTATAGCAGTGTATTTTTTAGGGTTTATATGTCAATTTAATAAAATACTTTCGGGAGATATAGGCAACAGTAAAAATATAATATTTAATTCTCTATTGGCTTCTTTAGTTTCATTTATAATTGGATTTATGCCTGTTTTTGTGTGTTCATTGCTGCTTCAAGAATCAACACAAGTTAGTGCTGGTTATGGTATTACAGTGGGATTAATAGTTAGCTTTTGGGCAATGGTATCTGTAATTGAGTATTTTGTTTTGCGTCTAACCCTCTGGCTAACAGGTCAAATGCCCTGGAATATCACCCGCTTCCTCGACTACTGCACAGAACGCCTCATCCTGCAACGAGTCGGCAACCGCTACCGCTTCATCCATCGCCTTGTTCAAGAACACTTCGCCAAATTGGAAATCCAGAAAGAGTAAAGCTGACTCAAAAAAACCGGGTTTCTGTCAGCCAATTTGCCAGGGTGGGCGGAAGTTGAGCATCGATCCAAATCTTCATGCGGTTAGTCGAGGAAAATCAGTACGTCGTGCTGCAAAGACTAAACAAGCTTGGATATCTGCTAGTTCTAAATCAGGGAAGTCTTCTAGAATTTCAGAAATGCTAACATTTTCTGCCAACATCTCTAAAATATCGGTGACTCGAATTCGCATTCCTCGAATACAGGGACGACCGCCACATTGACCCGGATTTTGCGTAATTCGGTTTAGTAATTCAGGAGTTAAACTCATAACCTTTTTGAGTCTTAATTAGTTGTTTTTTTCTAATTAATCATAGCATATAACAACCCCCCAACGGTTTGATATCGCGGTACTCAATCAACTCGCCCGGTTTAGCCATCCACCTATTGCTGTGGTTGTACGCGAACCCCTTGCTAATTGCCAATTCCCCCAATTCGTGGAAAGCGATCGCAATCTCATTACCAAGTTTCAGCGGGTTAGACTTCTTCCTGTACAACAGTTTCAGCTAAAGCTTTCTTGGCAAGATAGGTGAGGTAGACTGTTACCGCAATCGTCGCAATTAAACCAATGATCCGAATCACCCATTTAGCGATTTGAGTTTCCTGTGTGGTGGGTTGATTAGACATATTGACTGTGGCTAAATTGCTAGCCAAGGAACCGATGTAAACGTACACCAGGGTGGCTGGAATCATGCCAATGGAACCCAAAACATAGTCTTTTAAGGAAACTTGGGTAACGCCAAAGACGTAATTAAGGAGGTTGAACGGAAAGATAGGAGAAAGGCGAGTCAGCAGGACAATTTTCCATCCTTCTGTCTTCACTGCTTGATTAATCGCTTTGAATTTGTCATTGCTCTCAATCTGTTTACAAACCCAATCCCGCGAGAGATAGCGTCCAATCAGGAAAGCAAAAATGGCTCCAAACATTGCCGCGATCGTAACATAGATTGAACCCCAGAACAAGCCAAACAAGCAACCCCCTTTTAATGTCAAGAGAGAACCCGGTATAAATAGCAGTGTTGCTACGTTATAGATGATCATATACACAATAGGGGCTAAGACACCCAGACTGTCAACCCAAAGTAAGAAGGCTTGCAAAAGTTCCCGAAGGTCAAAATGTTTAGTGGCAATAATCAGAAGAACAACTAAACCCCCGATTAGTACCAGTTTCAGCTTTGAATTTAAGCGATATTTACTGAGTTGAGCCATTTTATTTTCCTTAATTTTACCATTGTTTTCTCTGCTTCCCTTCTATAGAAATGGAGGTAGTTAACCTAAATCTAGTATCAGCTATAGATTGTTTTTGATTAAATAATTATAGTTTAAATTGCATGTTATAAAAAACTTAACGGCGATAACGTTCTCGCTCAATTTGCAACCGCTGTCGGACTAACTGGTAGACTTCCTGTGCCAACATCCGCAAATTGGATTCACTGGCGAGTTCTGGTTCGGTGGATTGGGAGGGTGGAACAACTGTTGATGAAGGTTGAACCGTTACTCTAGGAGTTTGATAGGTTTCAGAAACTGTTTTTGCTTCCGCTTCAATTGAATCCGCCACATCACCAGATGTTTTTCTGGGATTAGCATAAATAGGACGAAATCCTTCTGGGGTAAACATGAACCCTTCGATATCTTCATCATCGCTATCCTGACTAGAAACAGAACTATCTTCACCAATTAATTCAGCCAAACTCTCCCAAGCGGTTGGTGTAGTTTGACTAGAGGATTGACTATCTAGATTTAAATCTGAATGACTCTTGTCTAAAGAGATTGAGTTCAATCGTGAGAAACTTAACTCAGGTAAACGATTCTGATCATTCTCAGAACGGCTTAAGGACAATTCACCTAATTCCTGATCGATTGAAGTTTCAAAAGTAAGGTTTAACACCTGCAAAGATTGAAGAGAAGACCGACCTAAACTATGAAATTGACCTAAAGGAATTATGGTGTTTAAATCTTGCCAATTCAAAGGAAGTTGTGGAAAAGATTTGGCTTGATTAACCTTTGGGTAAAATGCCGATATTTCGTTGTTGTCCTCACCAGAAACCCGGTTTCTGGGAATACTTGACCGTTGGGTGTCGTTCCTCAATCCAACGCCATCGTTAGCTTGAGCATTTTCTGCCAACCTGACAGATTCCTTTTCCTCTGTTTGAGAGATAGCCGCTAATACAGTTCTACCCGTGGAAGAAAGTATGTCTAAGTTATGAACATTTGAGTTAGCCAATAGCCCTAGAGTGGGCAATTTACCGGGCATTTGTCCAAGAGGTTTAGCCGACAGTAATGGCTTTTTTATCCCCAGTGATAGTTCTGAAAATTTCATCAATTCTTTTAAGCTTAAAATTTAGTCAGAGCAAGTTTGAGGTACAATTATCACGAACAGTCCTAAACCGAATGGCACTAAAATAAGCATTTCATTTAGGGAGTGCCAAAACCCTTGATATACCGTAGGGTGGGTTGAGCGAAGTCGAAACCCACCAGCCTTAAGTCAGTGACATTCTTCCTAAACCTGTCCTTCAAAACGTGCCATGGCACGTCTCTAAGTAGGTTGGTGGAAATACCAAATTTTTGTCAATATTCCTCAAACCCTTACAAATGACAAATGACAAATGACGATTCTCTCCATTAACTTTACCTTTTCCCACCAATTGACCTAGTTAGTTACTGGGGAAATAGCCAGTGTTAGCACGTTGTAAATTGGTACTGGCACCGCCGCCACCTTGCTCGGCGACAACCTTTAAGCCTTCGTAGGCAAGGGTTAATTCCTCAATCGCCACGGTGCTAGAACTCGCTTGTAAGGCTGGCGTTTTCCAACCGACTGGAATCGCACCAATTAATGTCCAACATTGCATGGTTTCTCCGGCTTGATTAAAGACCAAGATGTTGACATTACGTCGTTCTTTTTTACCAGGATTGAGCGTCTTGTTAATCCAATCCCAAAACACTAAATCTTCGGTAATTCCCCGCTTCAGAGTAACATCATCAAATTTGGCTTGCTTGAGAAAGATGCGTTGCTGTTCGTTGACTCCTCCCTCAAAATAGACTTCTTTATCAATCTGAACCCCCAAACCAGAACACTCGCTAAATGAAGCCGTAATCTGACTTTCAATTTCGATGTAAAATCGATTAGCGGTGACGTAGTTGAGTTCGTGGGTGATATTACCGTTGTCAGCCATTTATAGTAACCCTCTGTAGTTTTTATGGCGTTCGCGTTGCTTCCGTAAATCCTCTTGCATAAGCTGATACACTCGATCGCTGAGTTTCCGCAAGAGTAAAGGATCTTGGGATACCTTGGCAGCAAGTTTTAAGAGAATCGTTCGTTGTTCCTGGTTCATCGTTTATCTGTTTCTCATCCGTCTTCCCCGACTTTGTAATTGTGAGAGATAACTTTCGTCTTCTGGGTTAAATGCTTGTTTTTTAACCGTGGGCATTCTCCCGGACGAACCGTTCGTTGTCTGCTCAACATCTTCAACCTCGTCCCGTTCCACCTCCACCCGGTTGAGCTGATGTCTTAATACTCTCGCTCGTTGCAGGACTTGTTGGTATTGACCGAGTTCTGGAACTTCTTCCCAATTGAGTTCTACTTGATCCGTGACTGTATTGTTATAGGTTTTAGGCTTGGTGATTTGGCGGCGACGTCTGAGTTGATCAGCTCTGATCTGAATGTCTTGAAAGCTATCAGTTTCTAAGATTTGGGCGACTTGCTCTTCTTTTTGAGTTTCGTCGATTTCAATGTTGATTCTCAGCAGTTTCTTAACTGTTTTTGCCACAACTTGACCGTAGCGGTCAATAATGACAACGCTAAAGGTGCTTAAGACTAAGCCGACGGCTGGCGGAACTAACGGTATCCATCCCGACTGCTGGACAAATAGAGCATAGCAAATACCATACAAAATACCACTGCCTACTATTGCAGCCGGAAGCAGAATCCAAGGACGGCGAATTTTCCAAGCCAAGGTTCCGCCAACAACTGACCAGAGAAAAATCCAGAGAATTTCAGTTCCTTGTGACCAATACCAAATTAAAGGACGACCCTCTAAAACGGTAGTCATAATTTGACTGACAACTTGAGCATGAAGGACTACCCCAGGCATTAACACTCGATCCTGAGCGGCTGCACTAAAGGGTGTGGCAAAATCATCATTCGCTGTGCTGGCGGTGTACCCGACCAAAACCACTCGGTCTGTGACGAGATTGGGATCAATGTTGTCTTCTAAGACATCGGTCAGGGTTACTTGTTTAATGGCATTCTCACCTGACCAATTGATCATGATTTGGTAGTCAAACGCACCTGTGTAACTATAGTTACCTGATTGGTCTTCTAGAGGAAGGAATATCGTGGAATCCAACTTGATGAATTCCTCTGGGGTGGTTAATTCTTCTTCGATTCCCTCTTGTTCCAGATATGACGTAGCTAACCGAAACGGTAAGGAATAGAGGAGGCTATCCGGATCTTGACACAGATGGGGATTTTCTGGGAGTGGTTCCACAAACGGAGGAAATGAAACTAACGCCGTGCGGCGAATGACTTGATCCCGATCAAGCTGCATATCGGCAAAACCAACCCGTTCTGGGGGAGTTCCAGGGGCAGGTGGTGTTCCGGGTTCAGTCGCAGAACTCATGACGCAGGCGGCGACCATGTTATCGTTTTGCTCAATAACCTGAATTAAATCCTCACGACCTTCGCCAATAGGCACATCCCGTCCAATGTCAATCCCGATCGCACGGGGTTGATAGTCTGCTAGTTTCTTGAGTAGCGTCGCTAATGTGGCATCCGTTATCGGAAACTGGTTATAGTTTCGGATATCCTCTTCGCTAATCCCCACTACTAACACGCGATCGCTTGGCTCAGATTCTGGACGCGATCGCACGAGTTGGTCATACGCTTTCAATTCAGAGCCTTCTAACGCCCCCAACTGTCGCAGTCCCACAATCACCCCTGTAACAACAACACTCGTCAGAACGACTGTGCCGCCAAATGCCATGATTCCCTTACCTACGGGATGTTGGGTGAAAAATGAACGCATTTCAGACATCATCTTGGTATTGCCTCCTGTTTCCCTGAGGGTTAATTCACTGACAACGCCTACTTTACGGCGGAGTTTTTTTGAATTCTGAACCTTGGATTCGGATAATCAAACTTAATATAAATTAACGTGAAGTTAAAACACTATAGCCACTTTCAAAGTGTCTCCAGATATTCATCACTTTTTTTAAAGAACTGTAATGATACTAGAGTTTACAGACGAATCAGATAGAATATTAGTATATAATATAGTACCCAGGCAGTTTATTGTTGTCATAGGGTTTAAATTGTACACTGAGTTAGCTGAGACGGTGAAGACGCTGATTGCCCATCACCTTGGCTGAGTCGCTATAAATAAAAAAATGAGGTAACCTGGTTTAGCGTCACTATACACTTTACCGCTACAACAGGAAACTTTGCCGAATAGAGAGGAGTCGGTCTGTAAATGAATACGCTAGATAAATACACAGACTTGGCTCTAGCTCTCTACTACCGCGTTAATGAAAATTGTATCCATTACTGCCACTGGCAAGGAGTAACATGAAAAAGCCCTCTATATATCTTAAAACGTTTTCCCTGATGTTGTCTCTGGGATTAGTGATGAGTGCCAGTACCCTGGCGATCGCTGGTCTCAAACCGAGTTCCTCTAATCAGGAAAATCAGAAGCTTTCAGAAACGTTAGTCGCGGGGAATAAAGGTCTACGCTTCCGACGGCGGAGAATGCGAGCCTCTCGGCGCAGAACTGGAGGGTTCTCGCGGGGAGTCTGCAAAATAGGGGATGAAGAAAAGCAGGTTAATGTAACAGCATTATTACCACAACTTCAAAGTAAGGAGTTGCCAGAAGATACCCAAGAATCGTCCACCAATGTTCAGATTCCCGTTGAATTAACAGTCGAGGAAACTCCGACGTTCTTAGTTCATATCACTGAGACTGAGGCAGAGGAAGCAGTATTCACGCTGATAACTGAAGACGGGAGTGAGGTTGTTTATGAAACAACTGTTTCTCTGGACAATCAAACTCCCGGAATTGTCAGCATTAGCATCCCAGAGTCAGATCCGGCTAATCCAGATAATGAGTTGTTACAAGTGGATCAAACCTACAATTGGTTTGTAACCATTCCTTGCTCTCTGGCTGATTGGAGTCAAAATCCTACAGCAGAAGGCTGGGTGAAGCGAGTTGCCAAGGAAGAGTCTTTGCAGCAAGAGTTAGCCAAAACCCCAGACATTGATCACCCGAAAGTATTTGTGGAGCATGGCGTTTGGACAGAAGCAGTGAGTTCACTGGCGAAATTGCGAGAGCGTTATCCGAATAATCCTCAAGTTCAAGCGGATTGGAAAGATCTCTTAGAATCGGTGGGGTTAGAAAATCTCGTTGCAGACCGTTCTGTTAATAGTCCTGAGTCAGCTGAATCTGGGGTTGAAAATTAACACCCTCCAAACACTGATTCCTACAAGGATATGACATACACCTTAAAGGGAAAAGCTTATCCTCTTTTCCCGACCTAGAGACGTTCAGCCGGAACGTCTCTACATACATATACAGAATAGATTTGTCTCAAGTGCTGCCATTGGCAAAACGTAACATGAAAAAGCCCTCTATCTATCTGAAAACATTTTCCCTGATGTTGTCTCTGGGATTGGTGATGAGTGCCAGTGCCATGGCAATCGCTGGATTCAAACCAAATTCTTCCAGTCACAATCATCAGAAGCCTTCAGAAACCCTCTTCGCTGGAAATAAAGGTCTGCGATTTCGTAACCGAAACATTAGAGCGTCTCGGTGGAGAACCGCAGGATTCTCGCGAGGTTCGGGTATGTGTTACGGAGAGGAAGTCGAAGTCACACCGTTAGTACCAGAAGTTGCGGAAAAAAACACAATTCCAGTTGAAGTAACGGCATTACCGAATCCGACATTCTTGGTTTACGTGGGTGAGACTCAAGCCAAGGAAGCAGAATTTGCATTGCTGAGTCCAGACAAAGAGATTATTTATCACGAAATGGTTTCTTTAAACGAAACGCCAGGAATTGTCATGTTCACTCTGCCAGAACCGATGACAGAGGAAGAGGAGCTACTCAAGGAATCGGAAAAGTACCAGTGGGTATTTTCCCTCAGTTGTGAGCAGGGGGGTGATGCTTCTGGAAATTTGACGGTTGAAGGGTGGGTTGAGCGTGTTTCTCCAGAAACCGAACTTGCTCAAAAGTTAGCCAATGCATCAGAACGGGAAAAGCCAGCTATTTTTGCTGAATATGGCTTCTGGATGGATGCAGCAGGTATATTGGCTCAGTTACGTCAGGATTATACTAATGATCCTCAAGTTCAAGAGAATTGGCAATCTGCCTTGAACTTTGCCGGTCTAGATCAACTGATTGAAGCACCGTTGGTGAGTCATTCTGGGTCACCTGTTGAAACCAATGCTGAAAATTAAGCTGTTTGACTCAAGGTTGTGAGTCATCGGTTCCAGGGAAAAGGTTTAACCTTTTCCCTTTTTGATCGCTAACAGACGTTATATCAGCAACCTTTTTACACGCTCGCCGTTTCTCGCAAGGCGTCCAGCACGGTATCGTGAATCACACCATTGCTGACAATGACCCCCTGATTATCAGACAGTTTGGCACCCAGAGAAAAGTTGAGGGCTTTCCCGTACATATCGGTCACCCGTCCGCCAGCTTCCTCAACCACAATCGTTCCCGCCGCGTGATCCCAAATCTTTTCCCGATAATCTGGAGACTTGGGTGATGGCAAACGCAGGTAAAGCGATGCACGACCCGATGCGACTGCACCATACTTGGCTTGAGAGTCCATCCGCAACGAAGGCGTCGTAATGCCTACGGCTTTGGCAACTGCATCCTGTCGTGAGTGATCCCCGTGACCGGATTCCACGCTCTCGACAAAGCGCATCGCCTCCTGACTATCAGCCTTTGTTACCTGAATCGGCTGAGGTTCTCCGCCCGATATAGGAACCATGGTTGCTCCCTGACCCCGTACCGCTACAAATAAGACACCCTTTTCTCCATCAGGTTGATCTGGGGAAACGGGTAGGGCGGGACAAACTAGAACACCCAGTTTCACTTCACCCAATTCTACTAGTGCTAAAGCCACAGCATATTGGTCTTGACGCAGAAACCCTTTTGTGCCATCGATGGGGTCTAATGTCCAATAGCGCCCACCAATCTGACTATTACCGCGATCAATCCAGTCCAATACCTGATCCGGTGTCGCATCACCAACGACAGATTTGACGTAGTGACTTACCCGATTCAATTGGTCAGCCATTTCGGGTTGACGCAACTGGGACGCATCTTCTTCACCCACCACTAGGTCATCAGGAAACGCCATCGCTAACGCTCGACAGATAACCGCCTGGGAACCCAAATCCGCCACTGTGACTGGACTCTTATCGCTCTTTTCCATGGCTTCAGTCACCTGTTCTTGGCGAACTTGCTCACACAGTTTGGCTGCTGTCAGCGCTGCCTCAATAGCTACCTGTTTTTCTTGCTCGTAAGACATGATAAATCTCTATTGCTCCATAATACTCTCAAAAAACCTGGCTAAGGACGGGAAGGTAAAACACCCAATTAAGCGGCTTTAACCCGTCCTTACCCCCAGACCACTATTTTTTATGCGGGTAACGAGGGCAATCGCCATCGTGGGGGCTTGCGTAAAAAACTCTTATTCGTGAGCCTTTCAACGTTGATACCCTGCTACTGGTAGAGAAGCCGCTTCCCGTATTACCTTAAGTACCGTTTGGTTGCACCCTTGGGCTAGGTTTAACTGTCCCGATGTCACCACTGATCACGATCTGCCCTTTCCCTGTAGCCGGATTAATCTGTACAGTAGCAAATGGCTAGGAGCGATCGCTGTAACGTATTGCCGCTTCCATAATGACCTCTCGGCAGAGTGATCATCAAGGTTCTCGCCAAGATTTCAGGGGAGCAGGGGGTGATGGGATGAGGGGGTGATGGGGAAGCAATGTTCCTTTCCGTGCCATGGCACTATGGCGAGCGTGGGTTGTAGAGACGTAGCATGCTACGTCTCTACTCCGGTAAAACGTCTGGGTGGGGGAGCTAATTTTGTTGGATATAGGATTTAAATACATCCACTAATTCAGCACGGCTGACAATTAACGTAGGAAACGATCGCCCACCATAATCTTGACCTGCTTTCAACGGGAAAATTGGGTCTGACTCCAACGACACCCAAACCGCACCTGCGGCTTTCACAATCACCCACGCCCCAGCAATATCCCAAATTTTGGGTGTTGCTTCCATCCCGCCCAGAACCGCTCCTGTGGCAACGGTGATGAAGTTATAACTGGCAACCCCTAACATGCGAATTTTACAGGGGAAGGGTTGCTGTAAGAGGGAGGTACTGCGAGAGCAAAGGTTGAAAAAGTGGTTACTACTGAGTTCATCCGGACTACTGTGGATAGAAAACTCATTCATAAACGCGCCAGGGATAATATCGGGTAATCCAGATTCTCCCGCCCAAAAGCCATGAAAGGATTGCCCAATCGGGGGGAAATGGACATATCCAAATACAGGTGTGCCATGATACAGCAAGCCCAGAGAGATCCCCCAAATCGGAATGCCTCGGGTAAAGTTAGTCGTACCATCTAAGGGATCGATAATCCAACACCACTCTGTATCTGGAAAGCGATGTTCCCCTTCCTCACTGAGGATTCCGTGACTAGGAAACCGAGACGCGATCGCCCGACGAAGTGTCTCATCCGCCCAATGATCTGCTTTGGTTACCAAACTCCCATCCGCTTTCTGCGACGCCTGTACCTGGCGAAAATCAGGCAGGAGTTGGATACCGACATGGTTAGTAATCTCTTTAGCAAAGTCAAGTACAGACGCCCAAAATTCCTTCATTGGTTAAACATCCATTACATAATCCCTCATCCGGAGTTCCAGGACAGAAATTGTCACACCCCAAATTAGGTCAGGGCGGGTTTCGTTACATCTGGGTCAACCCAAACCGATAATCGTCAAACCCGCCCCTACAATATTATCCGTCTAAATCGTTTTCCATAACCGTCGCGATCGCTTGCTTGGTATTATCCCGAAATTCTTGCACGTTCACTCGTCCCAAAAACCAAATCGCGGCAATCATGCCTACGGCTTGCAAGGCAAATACCAAACCATACGCTAACACAGGTGCGGTAAACAAGGCTTCTCCAATGGACAACACCCAACCGCCGATAAAGGTGGCTAACCCCCGCGCCATCGCTTGGGCTAATCCCCATGCGCCAATAAAGGTTCCGGCGGTTTCCGCTGCTGTTAAATCCAGCATCAGACTTAATCCTCCCGTGGTGGTGATTCCCGCCGCTAGACCAAATAACAGCATCGCCAGCTTCAAAATCTCCCCCTGTTGCGTAAATCCGGCTAGAATAATCAGGCAGAAGCTAATGGCTACGGATAGACATCCCAATTTCGTCGTATTCTGCTTACCGATACGAGGTACGACTAAAAACCCGGTGGTACTCACACCGATTAATGTGCCTAAGCCCCAATAGGAGTTGAGCCGAGTCGTTTCACTAATGGGCATGCCAAAGACATCAGCGCCATAAGGTTCTAACACGCCTTCCTGCATAAATAAGCTAATTGTCATCACCAGTAAAAAGGTGAAAAATAAACCCGTTTGGCGACTGGCGGTTAACACTTTCAGCGCTCTACCCAACGTAACTTGGTCTTCTCGCTCCACTAAACTTGAACGGGAGGCGTAGCGGGAGTATTTTTTCTCAATTCCCAGAGTTGCCAGCAGGGTTAATCCGATCACCACCAGTGGCACGATGATAAACAGGCGATTGAGGGGAGTCTGTAATGTGGCTAAGGGTGATGAGAGAACCTCTGCACTAACCTGTGAGCCTGTTTCTGCCGGATCAAGGCTTTTGAGCAAGATTCCCCCAGTAATCCCGCCAATAATAATACCCACCATTAGCATTGACCAGGTTGTGCCGATTAACTTGGAGCGATTGTCCTCATCCGAAACATCCACCAGCATGGCAGTAAATGGGGTAGAACTGGCACTCAGGGCTAAACCATAGAGGGTAAAAATTAATCCCAATATCCCTGTCCAGCCTAATATTTCGGTATTTAATGTCCAGCCTCCAGCGGTTTGTACGGCTGCACCCAGTTGCCACATCACCTGAACCGCCAAAAAAGCCGCGATCGTAAATCCGGCGGTGCCAAGCCAAACATAACCACTGCGGTGATATCCAAATAGGGGTTTAGCATCAGAAAGTTGACCAAACCAAATTCTAGCTGGGGCAACCAGTTGATGCATGGCTAATACCCCCGTAGCATAAGCGGGATTAATCCCCAGTTCGCTAATCATTACCCGGTTGAGGATACCCAAGGTGAGAATCGCCATAATCCCTAACCCCATCTGGAATAAACCCAGGCGGAACATGGTTAAAATACTGATTCTGGGCAGGGGTTTGTCTGGGGATGAGGGAGTGGACGAAGACTGAGTAAAATCACTGGTTTCCATAGCCGTTAAGACGCGATCGCTTTTTCTGGATGACCTTATAAAACTATACGTTTCCTGAGGGTCTGTAACCAATAAACCCGATAAAATCCAAGAAATATGCACAAATGTAACAAACTCAGAAATCTCTGGTGCGGGGAGGTTATCGGAATCCTCTAGGCTTTCAACTGGGAAAATGTGGTTAATGCCCCTTAGTTGACAATAGTCCGACGAGCAAGGATAGAGAAAGATAGAATAAACGTAAATTTTGGCTCGGCAAAGACTATGGCAACCTCCATCCTTGACCTATCTCCAGAACTTGAACAACAACTTCTGGGTCTCCCACCCAGCGACAAACTTCGCCTCATCCAACTGCTTGCCCAAAGTCTCAACGATATTTGGAATAGCCCTTCCCCAGAATCCTCCACCCAGCTTTCCGAGTTTTTTCGCTGCTCTCCCTTGGCTGAAGTCGCTGCGACTGGAGAACTCGACCTCAGTCGCGATCGCTCTGTCCCAGGCGATCGTTTTGTCCTATGACCTATCTCCTTGATACCTGCCTCATTTCCGAACTGGTTGCTAAACAGCCCAATCAGCGAGTTGTAGACTGGCTTGATGCCCAACCCCTCGGGAGCATCCCAATTTGGCAGCAGTATCACGCCGGGGAGAGGGGAGTAAGAGAATCCGATCCCCCTTCTCCCCACGGACCGGAGTTGGGGTTAGGGGATGAGGGGGAAAATGTCAAGGAGTATATAGACACAGCTTAAAACCTTGTCAGTATTAGTTTGCACCTTAAGTTGACACCAATGAGCAGTGCTGTTCCCCTACAGGCAGCGCCTGTGCCAACTCGCTATCTAACCCGATACAATAAACATTAAGAAATGTAACAAACTCAGAGCGCAGGGAATGACAATACAGACAACCACCTTGGCTGAAAATGGTCCCACCCTAACCAGTGTTGGCATCGGCACTTGGGCGTGGGGCGATACGCTGTTTTGGGGCTACGGCAAAGATTATGGAGTATCTCAGGTAAGAGACGCCTTTGCCGCTACCTTAGATGCAGGAGTCAGCTTTTTTGACACAGCGGAAGTGTACGGATTAGGAGAATCCGAGTCGCTGTTGGGACGATTTATGAAAGAATTCGGGCGTCCAGCCCAGATTGCCACAAAATACTTTCCTGTACCCTGGCGGTTTACATCACAGTCAGTATCGGACGCTTTAACGGCTAGCTTAAAACGGTTACAGGTTGAGCAAATCGAACTGTATCAGGTTCATTCTCCCTTCAGCTTCTTCATGAGTCAAGAAACCCTAATGAATGCCTTGGCGGATGAGGTGCAACGGGGGAGAATTGCCACGGTGGGGGTGAGTAATTACTCCGCTGAACAAATGCGGGAGGCACACGGTTATCTAGCCGCCAGGGGAATTCCTTTAGCAGTGAATCAGGTGCAATATTCCCTACTGGAGCGGAAAATTGAACGGAATGGGGTTTTGGATACAGCGCGGGAGTTGGGGGTGACGATTTTGGCGTATAGTCCTTTAGCCCAAGGATTATTAACTGGGAAGTATACCCCAGAAAATTACGTGAAACCCACAGGGGCGCGTAGTCTTGATCCGCGTTTCAGTAAAGGGGGGTTAGAGAAAATTGCCCCTGTGATTAAACTGTTGCGCCAATTGGGGGAAAAATACGATCGCACGCCTGCACAGGTGGCGTTAAATTGGTTAATTGCCCAAGGCGTCGTACCAATTCCGGGGGCGAAAACAGCCCAGCAAGCCCAGCAAAATGCCGGGGCGTTGGGGTGGAGTTTAACGCCTGAAGAGGTGGAACAGTTGGATCAGGTGACTCGCGGTTTTTGATGGTGCAGGGGAGATGGGGTGATGGGGAGATGGAGAGATGGGGGAGTTCACTCAAAATTGAATAAGGGCGGGTTTTGCCAAAAAATTTAGGTAAAACAATTCAAGTTTGTCCCTAAACCCGCCCCTACAAACTATATCCCTTGAGCGAAGCGAAGGATCAAAACTCAAAACTTCCCAGACGTACTACACATAGCGCAAACGGATTAATTTTTCAAGCTTTGACGCTATATCTGACATAACCTATAGTCAAGGTTTAGCAACAATTAACAGCAGATTATCAGATGGTAAGAGAGCTTGAACGGGAACGCATCAATGGTGATTTTCCGGAAACGGCACCGACGGCAAATCCGGTGTTTTTCCGAACCTACAGCCGCCGCACCGCTAAGGGTAGAGAGACGTGGAAGGAGGTGTGCGATCGCACTATCCAAGGCTTAAGCAAACTGGGTAAGCTGACTCCCGCAGAAACCGCCCTGCTGGAGAAGATGATGCACCAGATTAAAAGTTTACCCTCCGGGCGCTGGTTATGGGTCGGAGGCACCGATTGGCTGGAAAATCCGGAGAATTTCTCTGGCGCTTATAATTGTACGTCTACGAATGTGTTAGACTGGCGTGCCTTTGGCTTAATGATGGATCTCGCCATGATGGGCTGCGGCACAGGGGCGGTTTTGGAACCCCAATACATTAACCAGTTACCCCCAATTCGTAATCATCTGCATGTAATCTTAGAGGGGGAAATTGGTACAACACCATCGGAGGAACGCCGGGAAAAAACCGAGGTCAAAATTGATGGAAATCAGGTGACCATTTATGTCGGGGACTCCCGTCAAGGGTGGGTTCAGTCCTATCAAAGTCTGTTGGAATTATCCACAGATGAACGATTTTCTGGTGAAGTTCAGGTATCCATTAATGTGAGTGATATCCGTCCCGCCGGAGAATCCCTAAAAGGCTTTGGCGGGGTGGCAAATCCGGTTAAATTACCAGAACTGTATCAGCGATGTGCGGCGATTTTAAATAAAGCCGTGGGACGGCAATTAAATTCAGTCGAATGCTGTCTTTTAATTGATGAAGCCGCTGTCGTGGTTGTCGCCGGAAACGTCAGGCGTTGTTTACCCGAAGGTTCCCTGGTTCACACGGAGTCGGGATTAGTCGCCATTGAAAAAATTCGGATTGGCGATCGCGTTTTAACCAGTAACGGGTTTTATCCGGTAACCAACTTCTTTGATCAAGGCGTTCAATCCCTCTGTCGAATTAAAACCGAGGATGGTTATTTAGACTGTACCCCTGACCATAAAGTTGCTGTATTAACCGACATTTATGGCAACTACACAATGGTTAAAGCCAAAGACTTGAAACCAGGCGATCGCTTAGTCTTTGTCCCCCAGACAATTCCGGGAACCCCAACAGAGTTACCGGAATTAAAAGGGAAACGAAGTTCCCATGATAAACCAATCACCGTGCCAGCGTTAACGTCAGAGGTGGCATATTTCTTAGGGTATTTACAAGGAGAGGGTTTAGTCAGTTCTGATGGTTGGCGGGTTCCCTTGCGGATTCACCAAGATAGTCCGCAAATTCTAGAACGCTTGATTGCGGTGGCTGAACAGTTTGGGTTACCCACTCATACGTTAAGAACACCAGAACAGGGAAAAACAAAGACCTTTGAATTACAACTCAATTCTGCCGCCCTGAATCAGTATCTTTCCCAGTTTAAGCAGCCGTTTACCTCACCCTCTGTACCCGACTGTATCTTATTGGGAACTCAGACGATTCGGGAAGCCTATTTAGCCGGTTTAGCGGATGCTGATGGATGTCATTCTCAAGGAGTTTTAGTCACTTCCGTTCATCCCGACTTTTTGCGGCAAATCCAGACTCTCTATGCCTCTTTGGGAATTGCCACACGGTTGTGTGCCTCAATTCGTAAGCGCACAGGGAAATGGGAAGGTGAGTTAGTGACTGTCGGTGAATCGGCTGATTTAGCTGTACAAACCTTCATGTCTACTGACTCCAGTACCTTTAGTGAACGACAACGACAACGCCCCAAATCGTTTCACGATCATGGATTTCCCCTAGACATAGTGGAACCTTTGGTCAGTACCTATCGCGATAATTATGGAACAGGTGAAACGCAAGTCATTACCCCAACCGTAAAGCGATTGGTTCCGGAATCTACGGAGTTAATTCCCGTCAAAGTTAAGTCTGTAGAAACTAACGTTCGCACCGCACCAACCTATGACATTGAAGTGGCAACGATTCATGAATTTGTCTGCGAAGGGATTCTGGTGTCTAATAGTGCGGGGATGCGCCAAGGGGTTAGTGATGATGAAAAGTTTGTTAATGCTAAGGATAACCTTTGGCAACAAGATGAACATGGAAATTGGCGGATTGATCCGGAACGTGATGCGTTGAGGATGGCAAATCATTCCCGTGTTTTTCATCATAAGCCTACCTTAGATGAATGTATTGCTGCCGTTCGCAAACAATATTATTCCGGTGAAGGTGCGATTCAATGGGCGGGAGAAGCCGTAGCACGAGCAAGTTGTGATTTGCTAGATACTCAAGCCTTGAGAAAAGAGTTTCTGCAAGCCTACGAACAAGGAAAAGCGAGTCACTGGTTACAGGAAAAGTATCCGAATTTGACCCCCGATGAAATTGAGCATCGTTTGCAGCGGTTTGGCTTAAATCCCTGCGTGACGGCTGATACTTGGGTGCATACGGAATTTGGTCCCCGCCAAGTTAACGATTTAATCGGGAAACAACATGGAACTTACGTGAATGGGGAACTGTTTAGCACAACAGCCGATGGCTTTTTCTATACGGGCGATCGCGCCGTCTTCACCCTAGCCACAAAAGAGGGGGTTTCCCTACGTCTGACAGGAAACCATCAAATTTTGCGTATTAGCGCCCAAACCCAAAAGCGTCAATATACCGAATGGGTAGCGGCTGAGGAATTGAAACCAGGCGATCGCGTCTGCTTGCACAATCACCGAGGAATTCAGCCTTGGCAAGGTGTGGGAACATTTAACCAAGGATGGTTATTAGGGAGTCTCGTTGGTGACGGATCACTCGCCCAAACTCAAGCAATCGTGCGATTCTGGGGTGACTCTCATGTCAAAATGGCAGAGTCTGAAGTAGCAACCCTCCAAAACAATGGTGTTTGTACTGTAAATTTAGGGGGTGATTCTGATCGCCAACCGGATTTACAGCAAGTGGCGTCAAGTGGGTTAGCGAAACTAGCCGCCCAGTTCAAGATTCATCGCGGTCAAAAAATAGTGACGCCAGAAGTTGAACAAGCCAGCTACGAGTTTTATCAGGGATTCCTACAAGGCTTATTTGATGCCAATGGTAGCGTGCAAGGAACGCCAATCAAAGGCATTAGCGTGCGTTTAGCCCAACATAATCTTGAATTACTGCAAGCCGTACAGCGGATGCTGCTGCGCTTGGGAATTGTTTCTACGGTTGATCAAAATCAGCCCAAATTGGTAATAGCTAACGACAACCTGATTGAATTCCGCGATCGCGTGGGTTTCCGTCAGCCGGAAAAACAGCAAAAGTTGGATAATTTACTCAACGGATACAAGCGTCAGCTAAACCGGGAACGCTTTGTTGTCACCGTTGAGTCGGTTTCTCCTACTGGTATCGAATCCGTTTACGATTGCACCGTTCCAGGTGTCTCTCGCTTCGATGCCAATGGCATTGTCGCACACAATTGCGGTGAAATTATCGGCTCAGTATTCCATTGTAATTTAGCCGAAATTCACCTGAATCAAATTGATCCGAATAACGAGAAGGAACAAGAGGAAGCCTTTAGTGCGGGGGCGCTTTCCGTTGCCATTTTACTCAACCATGAATTTGTTGAGGAACGATATCAAAAATCACGGGAATTAGACCCCATTGTCGGCGTATCCTTCACCGGATTATTCGATTTCTTTGTCAAGGCGTTTGGCGCAGACTGGTTACACTGGTGGGCAGAAGGGCGCCCCGATACGGATCAAGGTGTACAGTTTAAGCAACAAGAAAAAGCCTATTTAACCCGGTGGCGCGATATTGTGCATCGGGTAGTGTGGGAGTATTGCGATAAGCATGGGATTAAACGCCCCAATCGCTGTACAACCGTGCAACCGTCTGGAACAAAATCGCTACTCACAGGCGCATCTCCGGGTTGGCATCCTCCTAAGGCACAGCGATTTATTCGCCGAATTACATTCAGAAAGAATGATCCGGTGGCGTTAGCTTGTCTGGAATACGGGTACAATGTCACGCCATCCCAATCCGATAAAGATGAAAACGGGAATCTATTAAATGATCCCTTTGCTGAAGCCTGTTCGGAATGGCTGGTGGAAATTCCCGTGGCTGTATCCTGGGCAGATTTACCCGGTGCTGATGAAATTGATATCAGTCAGTTTTCGGCATTGGCTCAAATGGATTTTGCCATGCAAGTTCAGCGCTGGTATGTGACACACAATACATCGTCCACCTGGGAATTGCGCGTTAATGAAGTTGAACCCTTAGGAGAGCGGATTTACCAAGCGATTCAAAATGATGAAGGGTATATTTCAGCGGCGCTATTGGCGCGGTTTGATGACCATCAATCCTTCCCCCGTTTGCCTTTTGAGCCGATTGATAAAGCCACATACAACCAATTGATGGAAGAAGTACAACAGCGACGAAAAGTCTCTGAGTTCTATTCGGCTTTGGAGAAATATGATGCTGGCGAATTAATGGAAGCCGGACCCGTGGGTTGTGATTCGGATAAATGTATGTTCCCAGAACAGACACCGAATTCATAATTCATCGTTCGGATAAACCTCCCGACTAAAACCATTTGAGTTCCCTCCCCTTGGCAAGGGGAGGGTTAGGGAGGGATAAACTCAAGGTATTGAAGATTTTTGAGCTTAAGTGAACACCAATGCAAGCGGGTTGTCCCTACAGGTGGATATGAAAAAATCGGTAAAAGTTAAACCCAACTCGAAAACCCAATCGATAGAAGAAATGGCGGATGGGACTTTAAAAGTGAACCTGAAGTCGCCGCCTGTGGATGGGAAAGCGAATAAGGAGTTAATTGAGCTATTGGCTGAAAAGTTCAATGTTACCAAGTCTCAAGTTCAGATTAAATCAGGGTTGTCGTCTAAAATAAAATTAATTGAAATTGTTGCAGATTAGAATTGTTTTCAAATTTGAGATCGATTTCGTAGTTGCGCTTTAGTGCTAAAAACGCTTAATTCAGCGTATTCAATCAGATATCCTAGTGCAAGAAGGCAGGAATAACTGAACCGCTAATATCTCCCCCAGCTTCCCAGACGTAGCATGCTACGTCTCTACATGCTCCCCCAGCTTCATCGTATCTACGAAGCTGCTCAAGTATTGTTCCCAAGCGGCACTAGGTTCCCGCGCCAGATTTTGACAAGATCAAGCTGTCATGCATTTAGATTGGAAATGGGTAGCGAGCAAGATGCTCACACTACAAGGTTGCAAGGTAAAAGGAAATGATAACTGACGAGAAGAACATGATCGAATGATTCATAAATCTCAATGTTTTTGCCAGTAAACTGGGGAAAAACGTTACAAAAATTAAATGGACACAATAAAAGTTAACGGTGGAGATTAGGGAACAGGAAACAGGGAACAGTAAGGGTTTGAGGACTATTTACAAGACTTAGTACAGTGCCGTTTTCTTTTGTCCGACTACTTAGTGCAAGAAGGCAGAACGCAGGATACAGAAGGAAAGAAAGCTTGTACAGTAAGCTGTTGCACCTTTTAAAACTGGATAGTTATTTCTGCCGCGCTGCACTAGGTTTTCCTGATCTTCTCAAAATCTTCACAGAAGCCTATAGAAGTTTTACACGGGCTTTACCCATTGGCATAGTTTAGCTTTTTATAATACAAAATATCTGAGAGTCGGCTGGCTTTGTCACCACTCAATAACTAAGTAAGGAAAGAAATCATGAAAAGCAATCTGAATAAATTACTGGTTGGCGCATCAATTCTTGCCAGTGTCACTGGGCTTGCTACTGCCCCCGCTTCCGCAACAACATTTACTCTCTCTGGTTCAGACATTATTAAATATGAGGCGATCGATACGAATAATGATGACATATTGGATACAACGGTAGCCAATCCAAACGCCGATATCAATGCTCTCCTACAAGGAAATTGCAGTGCTTTCGCCTATAGTCCTGATTACGAATGTAACCCTGGTGAACCCGGTGGAAACCTAGAATTATTCGCCAGCAGCGAACAACTCAACCTGAATCAATTTTTGGCGCATGATGAAGTTACCAGTTTAGAAGCGACGTTTGATGATGGTAGAAGCATGACACTGAGTAGCCTTACGGCAGTGGACTGGTTTGGAGAAGACTTAAAAACTGGCTATGGAGCAAATACATTAGCCAATAGATGGTTTAGTGATGCCCTGGATGCCTACAATATTAACGATAGTTTACTTGGCTTGTTGGGTTACAGCCAAGAGAGTTTATACGACACATTCCTGAACAGCGGTGGGTTTCAACGGTTCAGTGACGCGAATATCAGCTACGTCAATAATAATAACGGCACAGTGGATATTGGTTTAGCAGGTCACTTAGACGCGAGACACATGTTATTAGGCGTCTCTTCCGTACAATTTGGGATACCATTGCAAGCCAGTGAGGTCGTTAAAGTAACTCATAACGGTAGAACAAGTTATGCTTACACCTTCAGTGCGGCTGATTCTACCCTTTCGTCCAACGATGGAACCCATTCGCACACTGGAGTCTACGATCCACAGTTTACGCTTGATCCAGTTGACGTGCCAGAACCGTCGATTCTGCTCGGCTTAATTGGCGTAGGTGGTTTAGTCGCCGCCAAACGCCAGAGCAAAAAATCTTAGGTCAAATGTCGCTGAGATAGACGCTTGTAACAATTAGATCAGTTAGATCAGTTTTTAGGGAGCCAACAGGCTCCCTTTGTGGTTTGAAGATCTGATTTTTGTCGGTGAGTATGCATACTTCGGCGGAAATACACCATTTTTTTACAAAATGTTACCAAAGGTATACTGTTTGCTAGATTATTTTATATATATTTAGTTGAGTAGTGATTAGCACATATAAAATAAAATGTCTACAACTTCATCAAAACTTTATCGATTTTTTGCGAAACTTCATGTAAACTTTATAAAGAGATGAGGAAATGTGTGTGCAGGCGACGAAAGCTCAAGGGCTGAAGACATCACCTGTTAGAGGACAACCAGAGGTTATTAGAGCCAAAAGAGGGTTAGCCAAAGCCTAACCCTGTGTATGTGCTGTTAAGAAGGCTCAACCTATAAAGTCACGGAGATACTGCAATGAAAATCAATATCCAGAAACTGCTCGTCGGGGCATCAGTTGCCGTGGGTGTCAGTGCGATCGCCACCAATCCAGCGTCGGCTGCATCTCTGACTAACCCTAAAGTGACGGGTGAAAAGGGAGTGGACTATTTCATCTACGAATACGTCCCCAATCCAGATCCTACAGCGACGGCGGATTTTACCAAGCTCAACAACGATGCTGATTTGGAAACAGTCTTGCAAGGAAGTTGCTCAGTTGGAGGAGCGTTCATACCCAGCAACAGTTGTAACAAAGGTGAACCAGGGGGCAATGTTGAGCTATTCGCAAATAGTGAACGATTATCCTTTGATGAATTCTTGAACTACACCACGGTGACTAGCTTAACGGGTGATCTGGGGGACAAAAGCATTACCCTGAGCAGTTTGACGGCAACAGATTGGTTTGGGGAAACCTTGGATACTAGCTATAACGATAATGGCGATAATTTGAATTTGGCGAACGAGTGGTTTGAGGCGGCTTTAACCTCCTATGGCATCACCAATGGTTTGCTAGAAATGGCAAACATGTTTATGCCCACAATTCCCAATAGTAAAGAGAGTCTGTTCAACGAATTCCGGGATAAGGGTGGATTTCAACGATTCAGCGATCCGAATATCGCCTATGTTGAAATGGATGATATGACGGGAAGTCTAGAGGTTGGGCTAGCGGGGCACTATGATGCCGTTGACCTAATCTTTGATGATTTAACCGATCAGCAGAAAGGTATGTTGTCAATGGTCTGGGGTGACCGACCCGTGCAAGCTGCTGAACTTGTCAAGATTACCTATGAGGGAGAGACTACCTACCATTACAGCTTCAGCGCTGCAAAATCTGGGTTGCTTGAACAGGGGGATATGATGTCTCATACAGGTCTCTACGATCCTGAGCTAACCAGTAATGTGGAAGTGGAAAAGGCTCCTGAACCCTCCTTTATACTAGGAAGCCTGTTGGCGGCGGGTGGCATGTTTGCTGCTAAGCGCAAGCAGAAAAAATAGTCAGCTACAGATAAGAACGTTTGTATTATATCAGAGGGAGATAACTCCCTCTTTTTTTTGTGCGATCGCCTGCCCACGACTTGACGATCCAAAAACTTCATCAAAACTTTATATAAACTTCACGGTTACTTTACCTCATCAGGGTTATACATCTCATAGATTAAGAAGGAACTCGTATATCTACAACAGAGAACACCCAATATGAAAAGGTTATCCATTGTGATCGCTGGAACAGCTATAGCTCTAGGAACAGTGGGTATGGCTCCGGTTGAGGCAGCTACTGTTACCAATCTCAAGTATTCTGGATATCTGAGTGTGCAATCGCAGTATTTGCCTTATCTACCCGGTGTTGATATTACTGGGGATGAGGTAACAATACCCATAGACCAGGATTTCGATATTGACAACCTTAGCGGCAGGCTATCTGATACAGGGGATACTATGTTAACCATTCCTTGGAAAAATGCATCTGACACCTTGTCAGATCTCTTTCCAGAATTCTTGTCATTTTTTTATCAAGATGATTTACTGACTTCTTTTCAGGGAAGTGGTTCTGTTTTTGATATTCAAAACAATAAACTATCGGATTTTAATTTCATTTACGACACACCCACAGGTGAAATGGTTGTGGACGGCTATGATTTTAATGAAATTGAATCCTGTTTGTCAGCTACATGTATCGTAACAGGTCAAGGAGGTATCTCCTTATCCGTTCCTGTCGCTGCCATCGGTATTCCGATTCCAGGAACAATACCGGTTGACGCTGATATAAGTTTTAATCTAACGCAAACGGCAAAACCTCTTTCTTCAACACAAACTCCATCGGCTCCAGAACCCTCATTTTTATTAGCAAGTTTATTGGCGGGGGGAGGTTTATTGAACGCCAAACGCAAACGAGCGAAAGTGAGTTAAATTAAGCGATTAAGCTAGGTTTTCTTCAAATCAAGCCAATCGCTACACATATAAGGAAAATTTATCACCTTATGTACGGGAGAGCCAATTATTTCTCAAACCGTTCCATCAAACAATCGGCAATGCGTCGCGCTGCACCCGATTGACCCATACGACGGCGACCATTGTCGGCAATCAGTTGTAAGCGATCTGGGTCTCGCAACAACTGCTGTAGGACTTGGGCGACTCGATCTGGTTGTTCGACTAAAATTAAGGATGGTCCTAATAGTCGGGTTTGGGCTTCAGCAAAAGCGGGGGTGTATTGAGGACCCATTCCCGGAATCGCGATCGCAGGTTTTCCTAATCCGACAAATTGTTCGGTTGCGGTTCCCGCCATGGCAATGGAGCAGTCTGCTTTGAGCAGACAAAGGGTATAGTCGTCTTGGGTTAATATCAAGATGCCATTCTTTTGGGTAAAGGCGATCGCACTCGGATCATTCAACTTCAGATTCACGTCGATGGCTTCCAGAGGCTGCTGAAGCCAGCCATACCCTATCAACGTTTCTTGTAAGGGGTCAAGACTTAAAGCGGGTGCGATCGCGCCGAGAAACACCACAGATCGTTGCTTATAAGCATCCAATAGCCCATTTGCGGCTAGGGCGATTTTCTGCCAATTCTGGTAGGCTTCTGGCATTCTCGAACCAGGCAATAATGCAACAATCAAAGGACGCTGCATTTCTTTTTGTTCGGCATCGGGTTCATAGAATATCGGTTCTGGCTGTTCCGGTTCAATCCCATCCATCATCGGGTTCCCTAAATCCAATGCTGGAATTGACCATTTTTGCAAAATTTCTGTTGTCAGTTTATCTCTAGGAAACACCGCATTGCATCGCTTGCGACTCATCAACCAACGTTCCCATGGCAAATACACAGAACCAGCCCATCCTTCGCGACGCTTACGATTCGGTAACCATCCGGCTTCATCCCGCAGATAATACTCCGATTTAGCCGTTCCCACAAAGGCGTAGGGGGCACCACTTAACCACGCAAACAAAAGCGGGACAATATCTCCCACCGCTAAAATAACCCCGCCGCGTTTCGCCCAACGGCGAACCGCTTTCAATTGCGCCCATGTCAATTTCAACAAACCACTCTGCACATCGCGCAGCAGGTGACGCCCTTCCATATAGATAAAACCACCAGAGGGCATGGTTTGCACGGGTCCAACAATCGGAATATCCAATTGTCGATAGGCTGCACCTTCACCCACTAATGGCAATGCGGCTAATTCGGGCGCATCTGGGCTAGCGTTGAGTTCCTGTAAAATTCGGACAGCAATGACATCTTCTCCGTGCCCGTTGCTGATGCACAGCAGTTGCATAGTTTGGTTATCGGTGATTTGGTAATATCACTATTAATTTACCGGAAATAATGGGTCTAAAGTCCCCTCCTTCTAGGGCGGCTTTTTCTCCAGAGAAATCATCCTATTATAGTAGGATGAATAGTAGTCTGCTGTGATGGCATGAGTTCCGGTCATTGTGTGAGTACGTGCAGTTAATACTGTTCGACTGGTAGGGAATCACCGTCCTTGTAGGGCGGTGAGGATGTCAAAATATAGCAGAGGCACAATTTCCAACGGCAGCAGAACGGATTCGATGCATTGGACAAGTGGCTGGATGGAAGGGTGAAGTCGTAATTGCGTCGCCATCCCTGATGCCAGACAGTTGGAGTTTGCCCTACAATTTAGAACAGCATTGGGTGGTCGATTCTACCCGCATCCGCCAGGAATTGGGTTATGTTGAACCCGTCCTCTTAACAGAAGCACTGAAGTGTACCATTGAGTGAGAACGAATTCACTTGCCTGAAACCGTTTCCTCAGCAGCAGCACCAGAATTGCTGGACTATGATACTGAGGATGCAATCCTAGCTCAATTGGCAACGATTAGGAGTTTGTAGGATAAGTACAACGGCGATTGCGTTAAAACAGGAGTAAACCCCTGCCCTAGTAACAATGAACCAGCCCAACAATCTCGGTCTGGAGAGTTCCAATCATTTTTTGATAGTGAATCATTCGCCTAAATTATCCCCGGAGTCGGACCAACTAAGCACAGAGACATTAGATTCAGGTGTCTCGCCTGAACCATCCAAATCATCAATGACATCGGCTTTAGATATCCCATCCGAAAAGCCAAAATTATCAATGACTGAAAAATGTGGGTTAAATAATCAGTTATCAATTGTTGATCCGCGTCGTCGGAATGGTTTAATTATCTATAAACGTTATCACGCCGAGTTTGCTGGACCTGGTGCCGCCGTCGGTGGAATATTTGATCATGATTGTCGGCAAGTGATACCTGTGGGGGATATGAGGTTGCTCACTCCCGAATCAGCCGATGAGCGAAAACGTGCTTGTTTAATTCGCCGCCAGTGGGCGCAACTGACGATACAAATAACCAATCATCCCACATCAGCCAAACGTGCCCAGAAGATTCTGAGTCAGTTTGAGGGCTTTTTTGATGCCGAAACAATTGCCAAAATACCTGACGAAGCCTTTGCCCTATTGGTGGGTGTATTTCCTTATACAATTCAGATGATTCGAGATTCGCCAAGGAACTAATTAGGGTCTGCGGAATAAGTGTTGTGGTGGGGAGAGGGAATAGGGAACACCTCGACTTCGCTCGGTGTGGAATAGGCAACACCTCGGCTTACCTCGGCTTACCTCGGCTTACTTCGACTTACTTCGACTTCGCTCAGTAAGCTGTCATGCATTTAAATTGGGTATTAGTAGCGAGCAAGATGCAAAGCCTGCGGCATGGCTTCGCTTAACGCACTACAAGGCTTTCGCCGTTATTGATATTAAGGTTTAAATGCCGAACAGCTTAACACGCTCGGTGTGTCTTATGCAATGGTTTCAACCTTCTGTCGTCAACCCTCTGTCGAGGGAAAATTCGGCGCTGACGGTGCAAGTCCCTTAATAATGCTCCAGAGGAGGATATTACGTTTTGTGAATATTTGACTCATCCGAAGCAAACACCAATGATACAACTTACTGGCTGAGTTAAAACAGTGAGTAAACTCATGACAGAGTAACCATGAACCATTCCCCCAATCCAGTTCTAGAGAGTTCCAATCCTTCCTGGATAGTAAATTCTTCACCTAATTTATCCCCGGAATCGGAAACTCTAAGTACAGAAGCATCAGGTTCAGGTTATCCACCCAAACCCCCTAAATCATCAATGATTGAAGAGTTTGGCTTCAATAATCAGTTATTAGTTGTTGATCCGCGTCGTCGAAATGGTTTAATTCTCTGGAAACGTTATCATGCCGAGTTTGCTGGACCCGGTGCTGCTGTGGGGGGCAGATTTGATCAGGATTGTCGGCTCGTGATATCTGTGGGAGATCTGAATTTACTCACTCCAGAATCAGCTGATGAGCGAAAACGTGCTTGTTTAATTCGCCGCCAATGGGTGCAGTTAACTATACAAATAACCAATAACCCAATACCTGAACAACGAGTTCAGACAATTTTGAATCAGTTTTTGGGCTTCTTTGGCACCGGAACGATTTCCCGAATGCTAGATGAAACCTTTGCCCTGTTAGTAGAAGCCTTTGCCCTGTTGGTTGGGGTATCTCCTCATACCGTTGAGATGGTAACCCGAGATTGGTTGGAAAAGAATGACCAATGACCACGGAACGAATTGTCAAAAGTGGCTCAGGTTGGCGTCTAGGTTGGAATCCTCAAGCCACTCATTATCAGGGGTTAGTGGGTACTGATGAGTGGGCAATCGAGCTGACTCAGACGGAGTTAGACGATTTTTGTCGATTGTTAGCACAGCTTGCTCAAGCTATTGAAGACATCGCTGATGAGTTAGTCGATGAGGAGAAAATCACCTGTGAAGCCGAAAGTGATTTGCTCTGGATGGAAGTCGAAGGTTATCCTTCTGCCTATACACTACGCTTTATTTTGAACCAGGAACGTCGTTGTGAGGGGAGTTGGCAAGCCACAGCCGTTCCCGGTTTACGGCAAGCGGCTCAGTCTCTACAAGTATTTTGAGAGAGTTCCAGAGGGGGCTATGAATGAAAGAGATATAGCAACCGCCATGGCTGTTAGGACACATCATTTATGTAGAGACGCGCCATGGCGCGTCTCTACAATGGTGCTTCCCCTCCAACCCTTGTGTCAGAACGTGTTTCGGGAAAGTTGTTAAAATGATGAATCTTATGATAATCTAGGAAAGGTTTCACGGGGCGTAGCGCAGCTTGGTAGCGCACCACTTTGGGGTAGTGGGGGTCGTGGGTTCAAATCCCGCCGCTCCGATCGCAAGATAAGAATTGACCCTGGAGATATTTATTTCTCTAGGGTTAATTCATGGTTAAGGATTCATGACTCAAACCGAAAAATCTTACCAGAACCTTAACAAAAAAAGTCCCCAGTTCTGTCCTTGAATGGCGATAATAGAAACGCGGCGGTAATAGCGCTCTGTGCAATGTACATCAATCCGATTCAAGAGAGGCGTGAACAATGGCAACGTTAACCATGTCCCAGCGTGATTTGTCGGCTTTCACGAAACAGGATGTTGCTGAATTAGCAGGACGTTTAGAACAGGACGAATATGAAAATGCGTTTGCGGGACTAGATGACTGGCATGTACTGCGGGCGCTAGCCTTCCAACGTCCGGATTTGGCAGAACCCTACCTCTACTTGCTAGACCTAGAAGCGTATGATGAAGCGTGAATGAGTCGCGGCGAGTATTGATAGGTATAGGCGGTGGTATCGCCGCCTATAAAGTTTGTCAGGTTATTTCCACCCTGTTTCAGGCTGGGGTGCAAGTTCGGGTGATTCTCACCCAAGCGGCTCAAGAATTTATCACCCCCCTGACTATTTCCACCCTCTCGCGCCATCAGGCGTATACCGATCGCCTATTTTGGCAACCGATTCATAATCGCCCCGTTCATATCGAGTTGGGCGAATGGGCTGATTTATTCGTGATTGCCCCCCTTACCGCCAACACTTTGGGTAAGTTAGCTCACGGTTTAGCGGATAATTTATTAACTAATACCGTTCTCGCCTCCCATTGTCCCGTACTCCTTGCCCCAGCGATGAACACGGATATGTGGGAACAGCAGGCAGTACAACGGAATTGGCAACACCTATTGAGCGATTCCAGGTATCATACGGTGGGACCCGATGCCGGACGATTGGCGTGCGATCGCGTGGGTGCAGGGCGCTTGGCAGAACCCTCCGAGATTCTCGCTGCTATTTATTCAGTGTTATACACAGGTGGTAAGCGGGATTTACTCGGCAAACAGGTATTAATTAGTACAGGTGGCACCAGAGAACATTTAGACCCCGTGCGCTTTATTGGCAATCCCTCTACAGGTAAAATGGGATTGGCATTGGCACAAGCCGCCAAGCATCGCGGCGCCAAAGTGGTGTTAGTTCATGCGCCTCTAACCGAACCCATTCCCCCCGATATTCAGGCAATTTCCGTTGTCAGCGCTGCTGAAATGCGTCAGGTCATGTTATCTTATTTCCCTGAAGCGGATCTGGTAATCATGGCAGCCGCCGTCGCCGATGTCAAACCTGCTGATCATACCTCAGAGAAATTACCCAAAGCCCAGCTTCCCACTGCCTTAGCTTTAGAACCTGTACCCGATATTTTGGCAGAACTCGGACAGCGCAAACAAAGTCATCAGCAGTTAATTGGGTTTGCAGCACAAACTGGCGATATTGTCAAGCCTGCATTAGCAAAATTAAACGCCAAGAATTTAGACGCGATCGCCGCCAATCCCATTGATCAGCCGAATGTGGGATTTGCCAGCGACACCAATCAAGCCATTTTCATTAATAAACAGGGACGCCAGGAGTCGGTTCAACCGTGCAGCAAACTTGAACTCGCCCACGCCTTGCTTAATTTTATACGTTTGTAGTAGGCACTTAAGTGCCTGAAAATGCTAGCACGCTTCGTGCTGACTACAAACAGCCTTATTCATGAATATCTCGTCCTTCAGCAATAAGTAAAATAACCCGTTCCTCCTCATCTTTTAACGGTTTAAGCGAAAAATCCATGCGAACCATGACGCTTTCCTGTTTGCGAAACTGAACGTCCTGTCGCACCAAATCACCATTAGCCGCCTTTTTAATCGCCGCTTTCAACCACTCCTGTATAGAGGGGCAATGATTCCAACACTCCAGTTTCCATACGGGCAAACCGAGTAAATCATCTAATTTATAGCCACTTGCATTTAATGCCGTTTCATTGATATCCACAATCAGCCCTTCTGGAGTCAGCAACATCATGGATTGAAAGGTTTGATTGAAAATTCCCCGGAAACGTCGTTCACTATCCTGGAGTTTTTTGAGAATTTGTCCCCGTTCAATCCCGTACCGAATCGTTTTCACTAATAAGGGAATTGTAATATCATCCTTAAGTAAATAATCTTGCGCCCCATGCGCCATTGCTCCTAGGGCTAATTCTTCGTCATTGGCTCCCGTTAACACAACAATGGGCAGATAGGGAATCGCCTCTCGGAATTCGGTAACGGTTTCTAAGCCATCAGCATCAGGAAGATTCAGGTCTAACAAAACTACATCAATGGGAAAATTCGTACAACTCTCAATCGCATCAGCGAGTCGTTCAACATGATGAAGTTGCCATTCGGTTGGGTCTAAACGTGAAAATCGATGACGCTGCAAGCGAGCATCACTAGGGCTATCCTCCACTAACAGGACATGAATTAGGTGTTTGTCCATAGGACTGGTATCACTCCGAGGGCAATTGAACCGCCGCTAACCAAAATTCCTCCAATAGCTGAACCATTCGCATAAACTGTTGAATATCGATAGGTTTGGTAATATAGCAGTTGGCATTAAGTTCATAAGACTTGAGTATATCCTCTTCATCCTCTGAAGTTGTGAGAACGATCACGGGAATCCGTTTGAGCGTGGGGTCTGATTTGACCGAGGTTAATACTTCTTGACCATCCATTCCCGGTAAATTCAAATCCAACACAATCAAATCTGGACGGGGAGTGTTAGCATAATCTCCTTGCTGGAGTAAGTAGTCTAGGGCTGTTTCCCCATCTTCCACCCAATGTAGGTTGTTGGCAATTTTAGCTTGCTTAAAGCTGATCTGGATCAGATTCGCGTCACTGGGGGAGTCTTCCACCAGTAAAATTTCAATGGGTCTAAATCTATAATGGCTGCTCATCGGAGGATATCAAATAGGGAAGGGTGAAGAAAAATGTGCTACCAACTCCAGGTTGAGATTCCACCCAAATCTGTCCACCGTGGCGTTCGACAATTTTCTTACAAACGGCTAAACCGATACCTGTACCCGAAAACTCGCGCCGGGTATGGAGACGTTTGAAGATGACAAAGATACGGTCGAGGTATTTGGGTTTAATCCCAATTCCATTATCCTTGACCTGAAACAGCCATGCATTCTCTCTTAATTGTGCCTCAATCTGGATGTGAGGGGGGCGATCGCGGCAGAATTTGATCGCGTTGGCGATGAGATTTTGAAACAGTTGGATCACTTGAGTGGGATCAGCCTGAACCGTGGGGAGGGAATCGTGGCTAATCGTCGCTTGGCTTTCTGCGATCGCGATCTGTAAATTCTCAGTCACCTGATGTAGGATGGCATTACAATCGGTCGGTTTCCCTTCGGGGGGACGAGTCCCCAAACGAGAATACATCAGCAAGGCTTGAATTAACTGGCGCATTCGGGTTGCACCATCAATGATAAATGCCATATAGTCTTGGGCGGATTCATCGAGTTGATCCAGGTAGTCTTGTTGCAACAGTTGGGTATAACTTGCCACAGCGCGTAAGGGTTCTTGTAAATCGTGGGACGCTATATAGGCAAACTGTTCTAATTCTTGATTCGATCGTTGGAGTTCCTGGGTGAGTTCTTTAAGTTTTGTTTCCGCCTCGCGACGTTCAGCAATTTCCGTCTGTAAGACGTTATTCATGGCGCTTAAGGCTTGGGTGCGTTCTTCGACTCGCCGTTCTAATTCTTCTCGTGCATTTTGTAAGATATGTTCTGCTTGTTTTTGCAGGGTGATATCTTGGGACATCACCATCCCAGCAAAAATCTCACCTTGCTCATTTTTCACCGGAAGCGTATACACTTGATGGGTGCGATCGGCAAATATCATTTCCGATACATTGGTTTCTCCGGCTAAGGCTGACTGATACAGAGGTTCGATGATTTTACAAACATCAGGTGATAAGACATCTGTAATTGTTTTTCCTTTTAACTGTTCCGGCTCAAAGCCGCCAGCCCTTATTCCCTCCCCTTCTGCTAACAAGAAGCGTAACTCTCGATCAAATAATAAAACACTGCCATTGGGAAAGTTTTGCGTCAGGGTTCGATAAAGTCCCTCACTTTTACGTAAAGCAGTTTCTGTGCGTTTGCGTTCGGCAATTTCCGCCTGTAATGAATGATTAAGTTCCGCTTGTTTTTGCCACAGACGAGAATTTTTAATCGAAATCGCAGCTTGGGCTGATATTAGATTTAACAGTTCAACTCGTTCGGGCGTAAATGCCGCGATCGCTAAATTATTTTCTAGATAAAACAGTCCAATTAATTGTCCTTGATTTAGCAGGGGCGCACAGACGATAGATTTGGGTTGATTTTGCTGAATATAGGCATCAGTAATAAATCTATCCTCAGACGTGGCATCGTTTAAGACTAAAATGTCTTGCGTCCGGCTGACATAATGGATAATCGTGGTGGGAATATCTTGGCTGGTTTCTAAGGGAATTGATTGCAAGACAGCAATACTATCTAAATCTCCCCGACACGTTGCTTCAATCCGTAACTGCCCATCCCAATCCAATAGTAAAGCGCCTTGTGTCGCCCCAGCATTTTCGATTAAAATTTTTATTAAGCTAATCAGCAACTTATCGAGGGCAATTTCACTGGAAAGCGCTTGGAATGTTTTAATGATCGTGGTCAAGTCTAGCACAGCGGCAAGATGACTCCCCGAAACTGAGTTCGTATGGGAATTGGTAAGTGTATCTTTGATATTAACCGAGGTTAAGGCGTCGGTAAATAAGCCAGGATAAGTCTTCTCTAAATCTTCAACTTTTCGCTTGGCACCCCAATGTTGATAGCTATGGCGTGCTTTTTGCATGTAGAGTTGAGCAAACTTTACTTTACTTTTACTCAACCAAAACTTTGCGGCTAGTTCATTTGCTAAAGCTTCATGGTGAATAAACCCATTGGTTTTAGCTAAATCAATGGCTTGATCATAGAGATCCATTGCTTTTTCCGTTTGACCAGAAATTCGTGCCATTTCTGCATTAATTAATACATAGTTATGCCGAAAATTTTCTGGACAATTGTCTGCCCAACCTTTCATCTGAACTTGAGCAATAATCAAGGTTTGCCAATAATCAGCTTGTTGACTCTCCGCCGCCTGAGGATAGAGTGCAGTTAGAATCAGGGATATATAAAAATTATGTTCAGCTTGGATGTATAAACCACGAATAAAGGGCAGGTATTTTTCGGTTTGCTTAATACAATTAAGTGCTGCTTCGGGTTGGTTGTAGAGATAGAGAACCCAGGCTTTAATACTGTAAAATGTACAAAGACCACCAAACGTCTGATAAGTATGGCAGCTAGCTAAATAATTGGCTTCACTCATCTCATCAGTATCAAACACTTCTTTCGCTTCCGTTTGTCCACATAAATTCCAAATAGGCAGTTTACAGGCTAAAATCATGTCTGTTACCCATTGGTTTTGAGTTTTGCGGCTAAAGTGCAAAAATGCATCCGCTTGGGTAAGGACATCGGTTAAGCTTGAGCCTTGATTGAAGGCATTATGAAATTGATTGTTTAAGATATAGCCAACATATTGAAAATCCCCAGCGTCCATTCCCGCCTGATAAGCTTCATGATTAATCGACTCAGCACATTGAATCGGCTTGACCCAGGAATTCAAAAATGTCGCCAAGAAATGATGGGTGCGACTGATATAAATTGGATGATTAAACGTTTTGCTCAGTTGACAAGCCAGTAAACCAAAGGCATACCCAGACTGATAATCTCCCCAAAGCGAACCCAGGAGTAATCCATAATTAGAATAGCCTTTAGCTGATTCCGGAGCATTACCATATTGTAGGGATAAACTTACGAGTTTTACCGTAACCCACGCATAACTATCTTGATCAAAGAAATACGTGGGCGGATCGAGACTTAATAGTAAATTTACTGCCGCTTTTGTCACCCTGTCGGTCATGTATGGTAAATCAATTAGACTGGCAATGTGCCGAGTTCCTAAATTTCGTTTTAAGTCAGCTAATTCACGATTTAAGCCGCTTTTTACATTAGTGTCGGGAAAATTGATACCGATTTTTTTGAGGGCTTGGCGTCCGACTTGAATGGCTTCTTTATAGTTGGCTAGCATGGTATGCTGAACAATAAGCAGGTTATACAGTTCAGCCTGTTCCATAACGGATTTGGCTTGAATTAAACACTGATAAATTAAATGCTCTGACGAGTCAAAGTCGCCATTCAAATATTCAACTTCAGCGAGTTCCTTATGAAGTTTTAAGGTTAATGAATACTGGTCAGTCCAGCTTGTTTCACTTAAGCTTAATAGTCCGTAGTTTAGGTAATCTCTAGCGGCGGTATAAGCCGTTGCTGACTTCGCTTTTTTGGCAGCCGCTAAGTTTAACCGAGTTAATTCAAGTCGTTCGTGAGTGGTGGTAATCGCGTAAGCTTTCCAATTGAGATGATCAACAATATCAAAAATTCGTTCATATTTTTGATAGGGGGATAGCTGGGCAAGCAACAGCCGACCAATGCGCCAGTGAACGGTTTCTTTTGATGCTTTATCCATTAAAGCATCAACCGCTTGTTGTACGCGATCGTGCGAAAATTTATAATATTGAATTAAATGAAAATAGTTTTGCGATTTTTTCGCCTGGGCTTCAATTAATCCTAACTGAATTGCTGGATATAAATCATCCCAGGTTTCATTCGGAGTTTTCTCATGAATTTTGGCAAGTAAATCGAGTTGAAAATGATTTCCGATACAAGCGGCTAAACTTAAAACATGTTGAGTGCTTTCCGGAAGTTTTTTTAACTTGCCAATCATCAACTCCACCACGTTATCTGTAATCGCCGTTTCTTCAATCCGGTCGATATCCCAAGTCCACTGACCTGAACCTTTGTTGGTAGAAGAACTAAAGAAAATCAGATTTTCCTGGGCAAGGGTTTTGATAAATTCTTTAATAAAAAAAGGATTTCCTGCGGTTTTACGCACTATGAGTTCTGCTAAAGCAGTAACAGATTGAGCATCTCTGTGTAAGGTTTCGGAGATTAACTCAATAACTCGTTCCCGGTTCAGGGGGGTTAAGATAATTTGGTTGAGAATAACGCCAAGACTACAAATTTTATCGAAGCTAATCATTAAAGCATGATTCGGATCAACTTCATCGTCTCGATACGCACCAATGAGGAATAGATGGTGGATTGGGTCATCTGTCAAAATGAATTCCAGCAACTTTAGGGTAGCCGCATCAGCCCATTGTAAATCATCTAAAAAAATGACTAAAGGATGTTCAGGTTGACAGAAAACCCGCATGAAGGCTTGAAATACTAAATGGAAGCGATTTTGGGATTCAGCCAATCCTAATTCTGGTACTTCAGGCTGAGTACCAATAATTAGTTCAACTTCTGGAATGACCTGGATAATAATTTTTCCATTGCGACCTAATGCTTCCAGTAATATTTTTCGCCATTGCCTAAGTTTTGCTTCACTTTCAGTTAAGATTTTTCGGATTAATTTGGAGAAGGCATTAACCAAAGCTGAGCAAGGAGTATTTCGTTGAAATTGATCAAATTTTCCAGTAATAAAATAACTATTTTCCTGGATAATAGAGGGGCGAATTTGCTGGATTAGAGCGGACTTACCAACGCCAGCATCACCCGTAATCAGAATGATTTCACTCAGCCCTTTTTTGGTATTTATTGCCCCTTGCCCCTTTGGATAACAAGCGATGCGAGAAAAAGCGGCGAGTAGTGCTTGAATTTCACGTTCTCGACCATAAAGTTTTGGAGGTATTTGCAATGTTTTTCCCAGATCTTGACATCCAAGGGGGAATTCTTTGATTTTGCCAGTTGTTTTTAATTGCTCTAAGCAATACTCTAAATCTGCCTTGAGTCCCACAGCACTTTGGTATCGCTTTTGCGGTATTTTTTCCAATAGTTTCATGACAATATTGGAAATGGCTTGAGGACACAATAATTGGTGATTGGGAAAGTCTTGAGTGTTGACTATTGACCCAACGCTAGGCTCATCTGGAACTAGGTTTGTAGGGATAAATTTAGGAACTTTCTGTTCGTCATTGATGGTAACCTTTGTGCCAAACTCGCCCTGACTAAGTTTTGAGTCAACGTCCCCATCTTTTTTGTCTTCCCCTGCTCCCCTATCCTCCTCCTCTACGACGTTTGACTGCAACGTTATATGAGGGGGGAGAGGCTGTTGAGCCAGATGGCAATAAATCAACTCCATGGGTTCATCTTTATCGAAAGGAAGATGATGGGTTAATAGTTCATAAAGAGTGACACCTAAGGAATAAAAATCCGTGCGGTAATCTAGAGGACAATCCATCCGTCCAGTTTGCTCTGGGGATAAATAGGCTAATGTTCCCTCTACACTAGGCGATTGTTTTAGCGAATGATTTTCGCTAGATACGCGAACCGCGATACCAAAATCAATAATTTTGAGTTGTCCCGTTACCGGATTGAAAATAATATTTGATGGATTAATATCTTTATGAATTGTATTAGCGGCGTGGATTTGACCTAAGCCTTCTGTAATCTTAATCGCAATGTCCAGAATATCGGACAGTGAAAATTTTGTTGTATTGAGTAATACGTTTAATGATTCTCCACCAATATCTTCAAATATGATTACCAACCTATTCTGATAAGTGAGTAAGTCATAGGCGTGAATAACACCCGCCAGTTGCCAGTTATGAGTAATTTCATATTCAGTTTTATAGCGGTTAAGTTCTTCA
This sequence comes from Coleofasciculus sp. A1-SPW-01, assembly GCF_040217205.1. Lineage (NCBI taxonomy): Bacteria > Bacillati > Cyanobacteriota > Cyanophyceae > Coleofasciculales > Coleofasciculaceae > Coleofasciculus > Coleofasciculus sp. A1-SPW-01. The sequence goes on from NZ_JAVJNP010000159.1 coordinate 61,409, forward strand.
GACGTAGGATAGTCAGGTTGGAGAAGTTTCAAAATGACAGGTTGAGTATCGACCTGTCGGATACCTCGATAGACTATAGAATTAGAGCTTTCGTATATTTTGGCGAGAATCTGGTAACCTGGAAGGATAATCACGGTGGGATTTCCCTATTAGTGCGCTGTTCCAGACGTAGGAATGGTACGTCTATCTAAAAACGGTAGCATTTTGAGGCGAAACTGTCTCTTGTCTGACGGATTACCACCGAAACGTTGATTTAGTAGGGGTTTGGTAACCAAACCCCTATACCGTTGGTAACCAAACCCCTACGCGGAACGTAAGGATTGGGTTTGCCAGTGACGCTGTTGAAGCTGGTGCATGTGGTTAAAGAGTTGCCAGCAGTAGGATTCACTTAGCCCACAAGTAATAGCCCCACGCAGCACAACATTAAAATACCAATCGTTCGGTGCTAATTCTTCGGCTAATTTTTCCACAACCACATAAGTCCGGACATTGTGATAGATTCGTCCTTGACGAGACACTTCTACGGTTTCTCGTCGATAGCCACCACGGGGTACTTCTTCCCGGTGATCAAGAGGATCACTAAATCGCTCAGGTAAGCGGTATAAGACGCCTTCAACCATTGCGTTTACATCGGGGACGATATCCAGTACACCACAGTTACGCCGTGCTGATTTGCGGTTAAATCCCAGTCTATATCCGTTGAGAACGGCTGAACCTAGGACGAAAGCATGAGTATTTTCACCTAGCGATCGCTTTAAATCAACCGGACACATGCAGGAGCCATAGGCAAAGTAGTAAAAGGTTGGCTCAGTCTGCGGAAACTGTAGCACATTAGCTACGGGTGAAGACGGATCAAGAGACGGTGAGGGCGAATCTTGGCGATCGCGCGGCTGAGTTGTCATCGCTGGCTAAAGACTACAATACTAAACGGCAAAGGTAATATATTTTCAACGAAGTCAGGAGAACGAACTGTAGCCGATTTTTCAGTTATGGGCTTGGGGTAAGTAGGTTGGTGGAAATAAACTTAACTAGATTAAGTTATGTAAACAAGCCTCAAACCCTTACTGTTCCCTAATCTCCACCGCTAACTTTAATTGTCCCCACCTACTGGAGAGCCATGAGGTATTTGCACAGCTAGACTGAATTCCCGATGAATCGCCAGTAGTATAATACAAAGGTCTGAGGTTGAAAGACTTCTCGGATCTGCCCGACACTTATGGCTGATAAATAAACTGATGAAGTCCTGCTTATTTGATATGGTTAACCTGAAGCAGCGTCTAGGCATAGCGCTGATACTGCCAATTAGCCTGATGGGAGCGATCGCGCTTCCGACTCCCCTCAAAGATGCCCAAGCCCAAACGGGTGATGGACGTGCCATCACGGTTCGGGCAGATGTTCAAGAAGCGAATTCCCAAACGGGTGTTGTCACAGCGCGGGGGAATGTACAAATTGATTATCCGGCTCGCCAAATTCAGGCAACGGCGGCTCAAGCTCAATATTTTAGTCGAGAACGGCGTATTGTTCTCACGGGGAATGTTTATGTTTTGCAACAAGGCAATAGTCTGCGTGGTGAAACGATTACCTATTTAATTGATGAAGGGCGCTTTGTTGCTCTACCGAAAACTGAACAACAGGTTGAATCGATCTACATTGTGTCTGATCCAGAAGCTCCAACTCAACCTGTCGCGCCGCCTGTAACTCCTCCGTTTAATCCAAAACCTGTGTTCAAAACTCCAGTAAGTGATCCATAATTGTTATTTGTCATTTGTTATTTGTCATTTGTTATTCGTCATTCGTTAGCGCCGAAACCCTTGAGATACCGTAGGGTGGGTTTCGACTTCGCTCAACCCACCAGCATACCAGTCAGTACCCTTCAACTGAACACTAATCGGGGCGGGTTTAGTTACATCTGGGTGACAGCCAACGGTAGTAGTGAAACCCGCCCCTACAGACTAAAAACTTGGTCGGGGCGGGTTTAGTTACATCTGGGTCAAAAGGAAACGATAATAGTACAACCCGCCCCTACAGATGTGCCATGGCACGTCTGCACACATTACATAACTCTCCAACTGAGGTAGCTATTCTTGAAAATCGTTTTAGAGAATATTCATAAATCCTATAACAAAAAGTCTATCGTTAACCGCGTCAATCTATCGGTGGCACAAGGGGAAGTTGTGGGGCTGCTAGGTCCAAATGGTGCGGGAAAAACGACCACATTTTACATTGCTATTGGTCTAGAAAAACCCAATCAAGGCACAGTATGGTTAGATGATAATGACATCACCAAGCAGCCGATGCACCAGCGGGCGCGTTTTGGGATTGGCTATTTGGCACAAGAACCCAGTATATTTCGTAATCTGACGGTTCGGGATAATCTGCGACTGGTGCTAGAGCAAACGGGTGTACCGCGTCAAGAATGGCGCTGGCGATTACGAACGTTGATCGAAGAGTTTGGCTTGGAAAAAGCAGCGAATACGATTGGGAGGCGGGTTTCTGGGGGTGAACGTCGTCGCACCGAATTGGCAAGAGCGTTAGCTTCAGGCGTAGAAGGACCCAAGTTTTTATTCTTGGATGAACCTTTTGCTGGGGTTGATCCGATTGCGGTGGCTGAGATCCAGAAAATCATTGCCCGGTTGCGCGATCGCGAAATTGGGGTTTTAATTACGGATCATAATGTTCGCGAAACCCTAGCCATCACCGATCGCGCCTATATCATGCGAGATGGGCAAATTTTGGCATCGGGTAGTGCGGAAGAACTTTACAACAACCCCTTGGTGCGACAATATTACTTGGGTGATGAGTTTCAAAAATAATCCTGGCTATTTCTCGCTGTTTCGTAAATAGCCCTCAAACCCATACATAAACATAAGACGAATGATATAAGACGAATGACGAATGACGATCCGTAAATCTCTACCTCTTTTCTCCTTTATTCCTGGCGTATCGGTGATGGATCGTTATATTATCACCGAACTCATTCCTCCATTTTTATTTGGGATGGGAATGTTTTCCTCGGTGGGGGTAACCATTGGTAGCTTATTTGACTTGATGCGGAGAGCGGTGGATGAAGGACTACCCGCCACATTGGTGCTGAAGGTGCTGCTGTTGAGTTTACCTCAGTTCATGGCGTATGCTTTTCCTACATCTGTCCTGTTAGCCACCTTATTGACCTACAGCCGTCTGTCTAGCGACAGTGAACTGATTGCTTTGCGAAGCTGCGGGGTGAGTATTTATCGCCTAGTGCTACCCGCGTTATTACTGAGTTTAGTTGTGACTGGTATTACCTTTGGATTTAATGAATACGTAGTCCCCGCCTCTAACTATCAAGCAACGATAACCTTAGAAAAGGCATTAGGAGAGGAAAAACCCACCTTCAAAGAGCGCAATATCTTCTATCGAGAATATGCAGAGGATAAAACACTCAAGCGCTTATTCTACGCTCAAAATTTTGATGGTGAGCGGATGAAGGGCTTAACCATTCTCGACTGGTCTCAGCAAAGTCTTAACCAAATTGTCACCGCTGATTCCGCAATATGGAATGTAGCGCAAAATACTTGGGATTTCTATAACGGTACGATTTATTTAGTGTCACCGGATGCCTCCTACCGTAACATCGTGCGGTTTGAACACCAACAACTACAATTACCTCGCATTCCCTTGGATTTGGCGCGAAAAGACCGCGATTACGATGAAATGAACATCACTCAAGCCAGAGAACGCCTAGAGTTAGAGCGCCAGAGTGGGGATGAGGAGGACATTCGCAAACTCAAAATCCGCATCAGTCAAAAATTTGCCTTACCCTTTGCTTGCGTTGTTTTTGGCTTAGTTGGGGGATCATTAGGCAATCAACCTCAGCGTACCAGTAAAGCGACAGGCTTTGGGATTAGCGTGTTAGTGATTTTCGCGTATTATATGCTAATGGCGATCGGAGATGCTCTGGGATTGAGTAACTACCTCCCTCCCTTAATCTCGGCGTGGTTGCCCAATCTGATGGGGTTTGCGGTTGGCGGATTTTTATTAATTCGAGCCGCCCGATAGTAGGGGTTTGGTCTCCAAACCCCTCAACCTGAAGAGGTGATACCAAATCTGCCTTTATTACCCCCTGCAAGAGGAGGCGATTGTAATCGCTGCTACACTTGCCAAAGTCCGCCTGCGCGGACTGGGTTATAACCGGGGTAGCGTTCCTCGAATTTGGTATTGTAAAGTATGACTCTTTGAACCCGTTTCAACGGGTTTGGTGCTTTTAGCCCCAACTTTAGTTGAGGGCTTAAGTCAGCTCAACCGAACAGCATGATAAACTACCCAGACCTGCCTAACGGCTGAGGTCTGGGTTTTCAGTAGCCCTGAAGTCATCGAACAAGCTAAGCTGAACATATCTGGGAGTTCGGTTTAGCTTGCACGATAACCCCGTGCCTCCAGGCTGGTTTATAGACA
>NZ_JAVJNP010000162.1:0-10515 GCF_040217205.1 Coleofasciculus sp. A1-SPW-01
CTTGAGTCGTTCAAGTATACACGGAGATTTAATTCGCGAGTAATAACCGCGAATTAAAAATCGACCTTTCCCGGCTATTTGCCAAAATGGGATGCTCCCGACGCTTTCGCCACGTTGTCAGAAGTAACTATGCTCATAATCCCAATCCTGATCTAGTCGTGCAATTATCAGAAAAATTAGCGATTTGTAGCCAGAAGTTGATGCAAGATATTCAGGTTTTTATGAGAGGTATGGGGCTAGGCTGAACTAGCTTGCGATCGCGTCTCTATAACCAGCTTACCCCATCTATGAAATCAGCAATGGGGAGTCTGTCTTAGTCAGAATTTCCCAAGTGACAAAAGAGAGCTAGAGTTACAACATTATAGTTCACCAGGGGAAGCGATCGCGCTGATTTTCCCTTGATGATTGACTATAATTGTATAACTCCTCAGCATTATTAAAGCAATTGGCTTGGGATCAGTAAATCATTGGGTAACTGAAGCGGCATCATGGAGTATAAACCCGTACAAAAGAAAAATTCCTCCTGGACTCCAACCCCAGTACAGAAAAAGGGTAAAAGTCCGGGTAAAATGGGACATTCTTCGATTCAACCCAAGTCAAACCCATCATCTGCCCCATCCCAAGAAATTGGGGAATATAAGAGAGCATCAGCTGATAGACTCGCCGCCAATGTAATGCGAGGCATCCAAGCCAAGGAGCTTGAGCAAGCCGAATCTTCAACGTTACAGCGTAAATCTGAATCACCCTGGGCACTAACGTTTGATGCCCCCCCACCCTTACCACAAAGCCCAGCTTCCCAATTAAAAGGTGCTTTTGCCCCAGTATCACAGAACCCGATTCAACGCCAATGTGCTGATTGTGCCAAAGAAGAGAAGGAACAGGCGCCAGAAGCCGGGAAAGACTTAGAGGAAATTGGCATTCAAACCAAGTTGACGGTAGGAGCGCCAGGAGATCTCTACGAGCAAGAAGCTGACCGAGTAGCGTCTCAGGTAATGTCAATGTCAGCGCCTCCGGATAGTTCAGCATCCGTTCAGCGTCAATTAGACACCAATCACCCCCATCACCCCAAGCAGATATGGAAACGAGCGCAGTCAATTACACCTGTGGTGCAAACGCAAATTGATCCGCGTGTGCAGATGCGCCAGATGATACAACGGGCGCATCAAATAGATGGAAATCAAGCCTCTGGGGATTTAGAGAGTCGTTTGAATGCGTCTAAGGGTGGAGGTTCTCCGTTATCAGAGGGCGTGAGAGGGTTTATGGAGCCGCGCTTTGGGGCGGATTTTAGTGGGGGGCGGGTGCATACGGGTGGTGAAGCGGTGCAGATGAGCAAGGAGTTGGGCGCTCAGGCGTTTACTCATGGGAGTGATGTTTATTTTGGGGCGGGGAAGGAGCCGGGGAATAATGAGTTGACGGCGCATGAGTTGACTCATGTTGTGCAGCAGACAGGTGTTGTGCAGCGGCAGAATCAGAAACCTCAGAAACCGGCAATCAATTTAAAAGAAGTACCGATTCTGGAAGGGATAGCACCTAAGAGTGATGTATTGAGCCATCTGCAATCCTTGGGAGGAACTACTGGTCATGATTCCTCGGTTTACCGCAAGGAGATTCTTCAGTTTCAACGGGAAAATTCGGCTGATAAAATTGTAGCTTCTCAGCAACAGGTTTTGGAGGAACCAAAGGCTGTAGATATTCAGAAAAAAGATAACTCCCACACCCTGAGAAGGTGTATCTCTGGATGTACTCCCCAAACAACTTTTAAGAAGGGGGAAATACTGGGTGTCTCTTCTGGAAATACAGAGGGTTGGGTGGTTGGACTAATAGGAAATAATCAGCGGAGTTTTCCTGATGCATTGAAAGTTGAATATCAAGAACAAAAAGGGGAACGAGATTATTTTACTATTTTGGAAGGACCCTGGGAGGGAACAAAAGCAAGCCTGAAACCAGGATACCTTGGTTTGACAAATTGGGGAGGAGCCGTAGCGGTAACTTTTAATGAAAAAACTGGGATATTAGATTATGGTGGTGGCACTGCCAGAGCAACAATAGATACTAATCCCAACGATCCGAGTGCTCCTAAAATAGCCCTTGATAGAGAATATCCTCTTCGGCTTCCTGATCACCCTCATGCTGGGGGTGATAATTACGGAAATTATGCCAAAACGTGGTTTAGAATTGAAGGTGGACCCCAAGGAGATGAGTATTTACACCGTGGAGACGTTTCTTGGGGATGCGTAAGTGTTACAGATAACAGTTGGCCATCTATTTACAAACATCTAATTAACAAACGGAGTGGCACCCAACATATAGGAACAATTAAAAGAATCAACCACTAATAATGATGTTTTATATCAAAAAGTTTATGGTGAACCGAATCATTTTTTTGCTTTTATGCCAGGCTATTTTAGGTTTGCTATCTTGTAGCACTCAACGTCCGACAATCATATTGAGTACTTCTCCACAGGCAATGCAGGTATCAAATCATTCACAAATGCCAATCTCAGAGCCTTCCCAACTGTTTCCTATCAGTCAGAATGGTAAGTGGGGTTATATTAATTCTACGGGGCAAATTCTTATCAAGCCCAAATTTGATGAAACTGGTCAGTTCTCTGAAGAACTAGCAACCGTCAGAATAGGTGATAAGTGGAGTTATATCGATAAAACTGGACAAATTGTTATTGAATCTGATTTTGATTCTGCTTATAGCTTTTACGAAGGATTAGCTGCTGTAGATATTGATGGCAAGATGGGCTATATCAATAAGACGGGTAAATTAGTTATTCCTCCCCAGTTCGATTTAACATATAGGTTCTCTGAAGGGTTGGCTGCTGTAGATATTGATGGCAAAATGGGCTATATCAATAAGACGGGGCAAATAGTCATCAAGCCTCAGTTTAATGAGGCTAGGGAGTTTTCTAAAGGGCTAGCATTGGTGAGACTCGATAGGCGAGTAAGCTATATCAACAAAATTGGGCAGATAGTAATCAATCCATCTTCAAATTTGGTTAGGGAATTCTCTGAAGGATTAGCTGCTGTCAGAGTTGGAGACAAAGTAGGCTACATTGATACAACTGGTCGGATAGTTATTGAACCCCAATTTGATGAAGGTTATGACTTTTCTGAAGGACTTGCAGTCGTCGCAACTGGTATGATCTCTGCTGAGAGCAAACCACCAAACATGACTAATGTCAAATGGGGCTATATTGACAAAACTGGGAAAATGGTTATTGATCCACAGTTTAAGGAGCGACCTATTAATTTCTCTGAAGGGTTGGCAGCAGTAAAGATTGAGGATAAGTGGGGCTATATCAACAAAACTGGGCAGATAGTTATAGAACCCCAGTTTGATTGGGCTAGTATCTTCATCGAAGGGCTGGCATGGGTAAAGATTGGTGAAAAGCAAGGCTATATTGACAAAAAGGGAAAGTATGTCTGGAATCCCACAAACTGACGAATTATGCAATAGTTGAGGGCTCCATCACAGCCTCGATTGGTCGTAAATTTTGAGTAAATTGACATGAATTCTTTAAAATCATTATATCCAGAAATTAGAGAGGTTTTTCAAAACTCAATTCCCAATTTTTGGACAGAATTGAAGGTGGTACTAGCCAAATTGTTTGAAGAACCAATGATTCCAGAGGCGATATTACCATTAGCTTCCTGTCAAGCTGTTGATGGAGAAGCCAAAGAGGCTATTCATGTTTGTGCTGCACTTCTAGCTCTGGGTCTATGCCTACGCATTTTGGATGATTTGGAAGATCAAGATCGAGATGGACAGCTATGGAAGGAGGTCGGCGCCACTAGAGCTTGGAATTATGCTTCAGCTATTCATATTCTTTCCTTTGAAATCCTGAGCAAAGCATCTCTTGAACCCAAAATATTTCACAAAATTAATCAGTCCTATATTGATGCCTTTTTTCGTATATCAGTAGGTCAGGATAGAGAGCTAGTTGGAACTACTCGAACTGTTGAAGACTATTGGTTAACCGTAGAAATGAAAAGTGCTGGCTTTGTGGCTACAGCTTGTGCTACTGGTGCTATGGTGGGAACAGATAACCCTGAACTGATTCAATCTTGTGGTGTTTTTGGTCATCATCTGGGGCTTGCTCTACAAATTCTTAACGACATGGAATCCATTTGGCAACCTGATGGTATAACTGACTTAAAGCAGGGAAAAATTACTCTCCCTTTGCTCTATGGGTTGGAATCTCATCACTCAGAACGAGATGAGCTATTGTCCCTAGTGACAGACAATGAAATCGCTACTCATGCAGAACGAATCAAAGAAATATTAGACAAAATTGACACGAAAAGCTTCTTGATATGGGCAGCTTTAAAAGAACGGGAACAAGCCTTAGAAGCTATAAAAATTTGTCCCAATGCTGAAGGAAGAGAAGTTCTGGAATCCTATATAACTGGGATGTTTGGAGATATTGATTTATTACTGGAAAAACCAGAAGGTGACAAGACTTAACCCAAATCGCCAAATCTTTGCCATCAGCAACCTGAAACCGGATAACTCTGGATCACCACTAACCTGCTCTGGGTTTTCCAAGTGCGATCGCCCGATATTGTCGGGTGGGCAAATTACGTTAATTTAACAATTTCACCAAAAATTATATCCATATTGCCCACCCTACTCGCCGACTTTATCTTCTAACTCCCGAAAATCCGGAACTTGTGGTAAATTCGCACCACAATGACATCCCCAATCGACTTGATACCTACCAGCTTTCACCCATTTGTCAAAACTGGAATATGTCCACAAATGAGGACAAGACACCAAACCATGCTTAACCGGATTGTAATGAATATAATCTAAATGCTTGTTTAAATCATCCTCGTCACGAATCGTATGTTCCCAAAACCGACGTTGCCAAACATTACTTTCTCGGTGCTTTCGGCTCGAAAAGCCACTAAAAACGAAAGTAAATTTTATCGAGGATAAAACCATGCAAAAAGAATATGACCTTGACAAAATGAAAAGCAGACCCAATCCTTTTGCCCAAACATTAAAACAACAAGTAACTTTACCTTTGGGGATAGAAGTCATAGAATATTTTGAGGAAATGGCACAAGAAAAAGGAATGTCTTGGCAAGAATTAATTAATTTATACCTTGAAGATTGTGTTGCTAGTAAACGCGAACTATCTTTTGATATCTTGTAGTGCGATCGCCTGATATTGTCGGGTGGGCAAATTATGATAATTTAACGATTTCACCAGGACTTATATCCATTTGCCCACCCTACCCCTTGACATCGCGTGACACCATTAGGAAGGGTAAATCCTGCACTGGAGTCAAAACCCAGACCTGTACCATCAAGTTCCGCCCAAATACCAAGCTGTACAGCCAGATTAAAATTGCGGTTTCCAGTATCTGAAAAAGCAGATGGCAAAAGAGGGCTAGAGTCACAACATTATAGTTCAGCCGGGGAAGCGATCGCGCTGATTTTCCCTTGATAATTGACTATAATTGTATAACTCCTCAGCCTTATTAAAGCAATTGGCTTGGGATCAGTAAATCATTGGGTAACTGAAGCGGCATCATGGAGTATAAACCCGTACAAAAGAAAAATTCATCCTGGACTCCCACCCCAGTACAGAAAAAGGGTAAAAGTCCCGGTAAAATGGGACATTCTTCGATTCAACCCAAGTCAAACCCGTCATCTGCCCCATCCCCAGAAATCGGGGAATATTCCAGAGACTCGGCGGATAGACTTACCGCCAATGTAATGCGAGGAATCCAAGCTAAAAAACAGGAGGAAGCTGAAGGGTCAACCCTTCGGCTCCGCTCAGGGTCAACATTACAACCTAAATTTGAATCGCCCTGGGCACCAACGTTTGAGCCACCCCCACCCTTACCACAAAGCCCAGCTTCCAAATTAAAAGGTGCTTTTGCCCCAGTATCACAGAACCTGATTCAACGTCAATGTGCTGATTGTGCCAAAGAAGAGAAGGAACAGGCGCCAGAAGCCGGGAAAGACTTAGAGGAAATTGGCATTCAAACGAAGTTGACGGTAGGAGCGCCAGGAGATACTTACGAACAAGAAGCTGACCGAGTGGCGTCTCAGGTAATGTCAATGTCAGCCCCTGCGGATAGTTCAGCATCCGTTCAGCGTCAGTTGGACACCAATCACCCCCATCACCCCCATCAGATCTGGAAACGAGCGCAGTCAATTAAACCTGTAATGCAGAGGCAAATTGATCCGCGTGTGCAAATGCGCCAGATGATACAACGAGCGCATCAAATAGATGGAAATCAAGCCTCTGGGGATTTAGAGAGTCGTTTGAATGCGTCTAAGGGTGGGGGTTCTCCGTTATCCGAGAACGTGAGAGGGTTTATGGAACCGCGCTTTGGGGCTGATTTTAGTGGGGTGCGCGTGCATACGGGTGGTGAAGCGGTGCAGATGAATCAGGAGTTGGGCGCTCAGGCGTTTACTCATGGGAGTGATGTTTATTTTGGGGATGGGAAATCACCGGGGAATAATGAGTTGACGGCCCATGAGTTGACTCATGTGGTGCAGCAAACGGGTGGAGTAACAACGAAACTGCAAAGACGACCATTGACCTCGTATGTTACACCCTTGCTTCAAAGGCAGAACACAGTGCAGTTGCGGCGTGCTTCTAACGACCCTGATGCAAGATTTGCTAGTGCAACCTCTTCAGAGTCGGGGTTAACTGTGCTTATAGGTGCTCAAGAACTTTATGCAGACCACAGTTTAGTTACCATTGCAAATGCGGCACTGGTCAATGTTGGCAAGCATGGATCTTTCATTCAACTTGATGATAGTTCAGGACAAATCCAACATGAGGGAAACACCCTCAACAAAGTTACACCCGTGTGGGTAAACAAAGGGAGTAACTCTGGGCAACATGCTGGTCTTAATACCCCAAATGCTGGAGGTGCGGATTCAGAAGGTAATGTTGGTGGCTCAATGGCACTTTGGACAGACTGCGGGCGTTCCTCCGAAGCAGTAACAGGATCTCAAGGTGGCGATCGTCAAGCCGTGTATTACAAGAATGGAAGTGAGAAAACTACCTACGGTCGCTCTGACTCAAATATGCATAATGTAACAAAAAATCCTGCCGGTAAGATGGCAAATCAAATTTTCTTTGATTTAATGTACAGCTTTATAAATGACCCCAACAACGCCGCTTATCTCCAACCTGGTCATAAGAAACGAGTCTTTGACTTCTGGGAATCTTTGACAAGCTTTAGCTATAAAACAAAAGAGCAGAAGAAGAAGCCGAAAGATGGTGTTAAAGCACAGCAACTTTACGATCTGTTGACAGATGATGGCAAACGAGCCTTCGATAAAGCGGCTGGCATTAATGACTATGCTAATCCGGAAATTGGTGAGGCATACACCATGTCTTCGGGATACAACTTCCCAGGATTCCAGGGAATTCCAGGTAATACAACTTGGAATTTTCACTGGGCAGGTGTAATCATGAAAGATGCTTCAGACAATATCACATTGGAAAACTATGCAGTGACTGGAGAATACGCGCAAAGCGTCGGTGTTCCTCAACGTGATTTCGTTGATCGAGGGTGGAACTTTGCAATGTATGGCTCAGTTAAAAGCGACGGAACAGTCGATAACAATGAAACGTTCCATCACGATCATCTGGCTAGCGATACCCATGGCAACAAAGCAACCACAATGGCAGTTCGCACAGACCAATAAATTCAGAGCGGTTCTATGAACATTCAACAAAGGGTATTTATGAGTGTGGCCATTATCCTTTTTCTAGGGTTTGCTGGTTGGGAAACTATTTCCAGTTCAAAGGGAGAAATCAACATGGAAAGAATACCACTGTGCCAAACATCTACTGATATGAAGCGCCTTGATGGGCAGCGGGTGCAGCTTGTCGGAATCTATCGCAAACGCCTGATCCACAAAAAGAAACCCAGTCCGATGGACAACTCACCACCTCTGTTTATGGGACATGTTTTTATTGAGGTTGAGGGTAGTCCACAAGTATACGATCAATATCAGGCACCTGATAGCCGGAGTATGGTTAGGCTGGGATTGCAACCGCGTCCACCGGAAGAGGTTGATCGCTTTGTAGACAAGAAAGTTATTGTTGAAGGCAAGCTGCTCGTCGATGCCAGTTCGCTAGCTCCACCACCAGATGTTGCTCAAGTTGCGGAACCTCCAGTTCTAATGGAGTTTCAAGACATAGCTGAATACTGACAAACTACGAATCGTCTGACTCAATTCCCCCCGTTTGGGTAGAGATGTATTGGAGGCTTAACGATGAGGGTGCTTCTTTGGCAAGGACTCTCATGGAATGGCGTATGACTGGCTTCGGTATGACATATGAGCCAGTAGTGCAGTGGAGTACATTTATGACAGACCGCCCAGAAATTCAGCGAGCAATGGCTAAGAAATTTAAACAGCTCGCTGTTGGGTTTGCTGCAACGGGTGGCAGTGGAACATTTAATGACAGCGTCACGGGTGTTAAACTCAATGAACTAGAATCGATGCGTTTGACTCTTCATGGATGCCATCGTATTGAAATGAGTGGTAACTATGAAGTGAGTGATGAGGGTGGTAACAAAATTGTTCGTTTTACAAACGTTCATTTTATTTGGATAGACAGAGCTGATCTTCATCCTGGAACGGGAACAGAATTAAGTTCAGGGGAGGTAGTTGATGATCGGGAGTTTACAGGTGCTGGCTGGGATTACGATATTAGGATTCATTTCTTTATGCCTAGGACTTCTACTTGGCGGGTGTCAGGTAGAACAGCAAGACATGAACGTGGCTGGCCACCAGTCACGGGTGCCCCAGCCGCAGGATTTAGAGGTTAAACGTACAGTGAATAACTCTATCTCAAATAATGAGAGTTGGGATTACCAAGTTCAATCTAGACTGCCCAATTCCGACGTTATCTTATTTCGTAGTCGAAATACCAATCAAGGGGTATTTGATGAGTCAGAGATGCAGCTAGTATGGCAACGAGCGAACAAGATCCCTCTCATATATCTGGTTGGAAGTGGACATGCTAGCTATAGGCAAGTAGAGATCCGCATCCGTGACGATAGTCAGGCCGTGTGGGTGATCGCTTTAGATCAGAGGTTAAAAAATTCGCAACCAATCGCAAGCCTGGATTTAGTTTCGGGAGAATTTCAGTCCGAGGCAGTTTTTCGCTTTCCACCTCCAGAAACTGCCTGGTCAACAATTCATCAAAAAGAAGGCGTATTGATACAAGAACAACTAACATGGTCACAAGATAAAAGCAGTGGTGTACAACATCTCTATGATCATGAGCGTGGGCTTGTTTGGGAGTACTCTGATCGTGAAACATGGATTCTCAAATCTGGTTCGCCTATGGCAAAAAATCATCCATATCCAAATTTGCCCTATAGAATGCAAGCACCAGAATGGGTAAAGTGAGATCGGCTGATCTTGTCGGGTGGGTAAATTACGTTAATTGAACAATTTCACCAAAAATTATATCCATTTGCCCACCCTACTCGCTTAGAGCTGAAAGTGAGGAGATTGATCCATACGATCCAGAACGCGATGGCTCACAGGACAAGAAACTTTCTAATGGAGAAATTGAAGCACTTGAAGAAGCTGGAGAAGATATTCACGAACTCAAGGAAGGTTGTCCTGGTGGCGTTTCCAAATGTGATTTGTATAAAGACAGACAAGGAAATATCTACGTAAAACCTAAAGGTAGCAGAGGTGCGGGGGAGTTTACTGGTCTTAATATTAACAACTTTTGGTGAATCTCGCCCGCCTATACTTAATATGATACAATACCATGAGCAAAACCAACGAAATATACGCATATTTTCGATTATCAGGAGTTGATCTTGATCCGGATGAAATCACTAAGATTGTCGGTGTTAAACCTACGCAAACTTGGAAAACAGGAGATGTCGTCGTTCGGTCGAGGGGAAAACCAACTATTAGGAAATTTAGTGTTTGGAAAGTCAAATCTAAATTAGCTCCTTCAGAAGAACTTGACCCCACAAGAGAACTTGAGATACATATAGAGTCTGTTTTTGAGCAACTACAACCTGGTTGGCAGCAACTCGCTCAAATAAGTTATCAGTACGAAGCACTTATTTGTTGTGTAGTTTATGCTTATAGCCACGTACCTGCCATTAGTTTTAATCAGCAAATTATACATAAGGCTAGTGAACTGAGTGCAGGTATAGATTTAGATATGTATTGTAGACTTAATTGGAAAAAACAAGAACAAGAATAAGTCCTAGTTGAGAAGTTAAAGCTGCTCAAATTCCTCGCACGTCTGAGGTTATGTAGTGCGATCGCCTAATATTGTCTGGTGGGCAAATTACGTTAATTTAACGATTTCACCAAAAATTATATCCATTTGCCCACCCTACCCCTTGACTCTTTACCCAAATCACCAAATCTTTGCCATCAGCAATCTGAAACCGGGTAACTCTGGCTCACCACTAACCTGCTCCGGATTTTCCAAGATTTGAACCTCTTGATTCGGGCGATAGACATAAACCGTGCGATTTTTGCGG
>NZ_JAVJNP010000163.1:0-24119 GCF_040217205.1 Coleofasciculus sp. A1-SPW-01
ACGGGATTAATTGTCGCGCCTTCAGTTGGATTGTCAAACCTAACCGCATCGAGCGGCGCGGTTTGACTCCTCTATCCCTCTCCACCCTCCTGAGCCTGCGAAGGATCTGCTGAGGGTGGAGTCTCACGAGGTTTTTGATGAGAACAATGTTTGGCTGGGCTTTTGTGGGATTGGCAATTTCTGGCGGTTTTACGTCAGATCTTGCCTTTCAAGCTCAGAACTATGATTCTATTCCAGTTTCTGAAGCGGCAAATCGTGCTGAGGATGCTTCTAGAGGAGGGGAAGTCTGTACAGAAGCCCCTTGCTACGTCTGGGAAACAGAGGACGAGGAACTGATAGATTATTCTGACTTGTCACCGGATGTAGAACACCTCTCTCTTACCAGAAAAGAGGCTTTGATTTTTCCCCCTTCCCAGACGTTAGTGACCGATACTTCAAATGTTACCGTCTCAGCATCGATGAATCCTGTATCAGACGAGAGGGAACAGTTCCAGCAGATCATGGACTGGGCAATTGCCCAGCACCTGCATGAGCAACCGATGACGGATACTATACAGGCGATCGCACACCGATTTGTGGGGACATCCTATAAGGCAGGCTTATTAGACCAATCGCCAGAGGAAACCTTGGTGGTAACGCTTCAGGCATTTGACTGTGTGCTATTTGTGGAAACGGTACTCGCGATCGCACGAACTGTGGCGCAACAGGATTATTCCTATCCCACCTTTGTTAATCATCTTCGCGATCAGCGTTATCAGAATGGTCAACTCGATGGCTATTGTAGCCGTTTGCATTATTTCTCCGCTTGGATTGATGACAACGAGAAACGGGGAACCGTAGAAAATATTACCCAGGCGCTGGGAGGAATCCCCTTAAATAAGCGGCTTAATTTTATGAGTACCCATCGACAGCGTTATCCCCAACTGGTTAATAATCAGGCAAATTACCAGTGTATTTTAGAGATGGAATATCAGCTTAATGCTGTTCCCTTAAACTATATTCCCACCGCTAAGATTCACCACAGCTATGATCAGCTACAATCTGGAGATATTATTGGCATTGCTACAACTATTGCAGGATTAGATGTCACCCATACCGGATTCATTGATCGCCAGCCAGATGGTAGAATTCGTTTGATTCATGCCTCACCCGCTGGAGAGGTGACGATTTCCCAAGATTTACAGCAGTATGTAGGCAAGATCAAGAACGCGATCGGTATTTTAGTCGTTCGTCCGATTGGCGTTAGTGAGTGAGTGCGTTGACCTCTCCCTGGTAAGCTGTCATGCATTTAAATTGGGTATTAGTAGCGAGCAAGATGTAAAGCCTGCGGCATGGCTTCGCTAAACGCACTACAAGCATTTCGCCATTGTTAAGGTTAAGATTTAAATGCCGAACAGCTTATGCATACCAGGGATTCTAAAAGACTACTTCGAGACGGATTTAAATACCGCCTTTTCGTGTTGTCTTAGAAAACCTTTCCGATTGTTAAATAGGATATTACTTGTGTGGATATCTACATTCTTGCCTTGTTGATCATTGGCTTACTGCTCCTGTTGGTCACAATGGGTTCAGGCTGGATTAAGCGATTACCTCTTTCTTACGCTCTCATTTACTTAGTTGTGGGAATTTTTCTCGGACCCTATGGGACTAATCTGATTCAACTTCAGCCCCAAACCGAATTTTTGGAGCGCATCACCGAATTTGTTGTGATTGTCTCTCTGTTTAGTTGCGGCTTAAAAATGAATCGCCCTCTGAGACTAAGAGCTTGGAATTCAACAATTCGGCTTATCGCTTTTCTAATGCCGATTTCAATCTTTGCCATAGCAGCAATTAGCCATTGGTTATTGAATCTGAACTGGGGAGCGGCTGTTTTGTTGGGGGCAATTCTCGCACCAACTGACCCCGTATTGGCATCCGAAGTCCAATTGGCACATATAGGAGATAGAGATGAGTTGCGATTTGGTCTGACTTCTGAAGGGGGATTGAACGATGCGTTAGCCTTTCCTTTTGTCTATTTTGGAATTCATTGGTTAGAAAACAACAATTGGCAAAGTTGGTTAAAGCAATGGATTGTTGTTGATTTGATTTGGGCGATCGCGGCTGGAATTGGTATGGGTATTTTAGTTGGAAATGGAGTGATGTGGATTAAGCAGCAGCTCCAAAAGTTTCGACCCATTGATGTATTAATGGAGGACTTTATTGGTCTTAGTATTATCTTAATCACCTATGCACTGACAGAACTGATTAACGGTTATGGATTTTTATCGGTGTTTGTTGCTGGGTTAATGGTACAGCGTATTTCTCCTAACCATAATCGGCGACTTTCGCAACTGGAATTCACCGAAAAACTTGAAAAGCTGATGGAAGTGGGAACTATTCTCCTGTTAGGTTCCCTCCTACGAATTGAGCCAATTCTCAAATTTGGTGGTGAAGCCCTTCTCATCGCCGGGTTATTAATTTTTGCCATCCGACCTTTAGGTGCTTGGATTAGCACCACCAACTTAGGTTTTGCCAAGTTACCTCGCTCACAGTTTCACCCCACAACCCGCTGGTTATTTGGTTGGTTTGGCGTTCGAGGAGTCGGCTCTCTCTACTATCTTTCCTATTCTCTTGGTAAGAGTTTAGAGGGAGAATTGGGTGAAAGAATTGCTTGGATAACGTCCATAACTGTTGTACTATCTATCATTATACATGGAATTAGTGCGACTCCTTTAATGAAGTGGTATGAGAAAGCTGATCAGGAAAGAACCCATAATGCATGACCTAAAAAAAGAGGTTACAGATATTTTTGAGAGACACATTATTTATGTAGAGACGCGCCATGGCGCGTCTCTACAATGGTGCTGATCAGGGGCAACTGTCATTGTTTTGGATATCTGATAACTTTGGGTAAGGTAAATTTTGGCGAGCAAAGGCTTGCTTGGCACGGCGAATCAGATCGGTTTTATAGATAAATTCATCGCGGGCATCCATTGGGTAAGACCGCAGCTTGAACTGAGTACCCCACATTTGTTCTTGCATGATAACTACAATGGGAAGCTTTAGCTGCGTATATTTGCTACTGTAAGCTGCCTGATACAGAATCTGGATGACTTGTTCAGCATCTACAGTATGAGCAAAATAAAAGTCAGTGAGAACCTGAGCTTCTAGCTCTCCGCTGTTGGCATTGGAGACAGCTTCAGTCCAGGTTTTGTTGTGGGGAATAGTGACAATGTTATCGTCAGGAGTCTGGAGTCGAATTCCACGCAAACCATAACCCACCACTTCACCGTAATGATCTTCAATTTGAATGCGATCGCCCACTCGATAGGGAGCTTCAAACAGTGCAACTACTCCGGCAATAATCGAACTCACGTAATCCTTAAAGGCAAATCCCAGGGCAATAGCGATCGTGCCTGTCAATGCGAGGAGGTTCTCCTGAGACAAGTTCAGAAACAGATTCAGGAGATAGGAAAACGTTAGGATCAAAATCAACCCTTTCAAAAAGGGCAAAGATTGTTTGATCAATAATCGAAAGCGGCGGGGAACTCGTTCTGAACTCCAACTGGTGAGCGACTGAATGACAAATATGCTCCCATAAGCGATCAAAATAGTGACGAGAGAACGAAAAATTTTTTGCAGCGTAATATTGGTAAGAACTCGTTGCGGTAAGGTTTCCGATGCCTCGATTTGTGCCAACAACGCCGGCATTGCCTGAACAAAACTGATCAGATCAAAACCCGATACACTCATGGTTAATCCTCGCCAACAAAAAAGTTATTATTCGTCAATTCAATCTTCAGCTTGGCATAATGGGCAGCACGTACTGATAGCATGCCATTGCTGCTAGCTATTACCCCGGCTCGCAATAACCCCTGAATCCGAGCTTGGATTTGGCTTTCGGGTTCACCCAAGCTCAGGGCAAGATGGACATGGCTCATCTGCCCATGAATTAGCAACGAATGAAGTAAATAGCGGTCAATCCCCGTTAATGCTGGCAAACTAGGCAATGTGGGTTTAGTTTGACGTAAGGTAAAACGGGTTTTGCTGGTTGTCGCTGTCTCGCTCAAGTTCAATTGAGATAAATTAACATCCTCTAGTTGATCGCGCTTGATTCGTAAGCTATTTAGCCATACGCCAAAGGCAATACTACTGACACCAGAGGATTGACTGGCAAGAGTTCTCCAATATGCCTGACCAAGATTATCTTCTGAGTCTTCTATCGCTTCTGGTTCAACCATGGTTTTGGCAATCGGGTTTAACCAGGTTTGAATCATCGCTCCATCTAGTTCCGGTAACGGTTTGACCTCGCTAAAATAGGCGCTAATCTGGCACACAAAATCCAGAAAATCCCAAGCCCAATGGTTACATCCTATAACCCAAAAGCAATTGCGATTATGCATGACCATGTCTCGTAAGTATTCAATGCTATTCCAACCCCCAATACAACGCAGAAAACATTGATCCAGACAGGGAATCATCATCAATGTTTTTCGATCAGCCAGGGAGTCTGCCTCAAGCAGATCGCCTATATCCTTAGGGTTTTTAATATCAATCTGTGAGTAGGCTTGCAGGGCTTGCTGAATTTCTTGAGACATGATTAATGGATCATGAGGACGCATTCGCCAAGGTAGAGGTGTGAATACCTCTACGGGGGGATTGTGCCAGGTTTGCAGACTATCGCTCAAAATTTTGGCAATTGGTTCTACGGGGCTGCCCAAAATGATCAAACTATTGGCGACATCCAGGTGACTTTGCCAGTTTTCAACCCCAGCGGTGATCGCCTCTTGCACTGCGGTTTGATAGATCTGAGAACAGGGGAGTGCCTGAATTTTTTGCCCCAGTTGAGTCTGAATCCCATCGGGCAACTCAACCTCTTCATCCTCGATTGCTACTGCTGCTTGCGCCTGGGTAAACCACGACTGGAACTTTTGCCGAATTGAGTGAACTAAAGAATGAGTCATCAGGTTTCTCCAGTAGGTAGGCACAATAAAAGTCAGACGGTGGAAATCATTCTTTCAGTTCTGGTAAATTGAGTTAATGAAATAACAATACGAACAATCGCTGTTGTCAAAAAGGAAACGGCGGAAGAACTAACTGATGTTTCTGCACTGAGTAAGCTGTCATGCATTTAAATTGGGTATTAGTAGCGAGCAAGATGCTCGCACTACAAGGATTACGCCATTATTGATATTAAGGTTTAAATGCCGAACAGCTTAATATTCCGAAAATTAACCATTAAATTTTGCATTGAGCTGAAATTGTAGCTATAGATAGTTAAATGTTACCTAACCATTTAAACCACTGATCGTAATCGCGCTAGTTGACTACACTGCGATCGCTACTGGCTCCTCCGCCCACAAACAGAGGCGGGTGCTGAAAGTCATCAATCTGATGATATCAAAGTCCTATGCGATCGCCAACAGTGCCATCAATGTCAACCGCACTCCAAGCAGGCGATCATTAGGGTGTTCGTTAGATTGAAGAACCACCGATTGCTAGTGTTTCGATAGCGGACAAAGATGAAATCAACTTTATGTGCTAATACAGAGGAAGATACAACTAGGCGTATCACTGATTAAGCCAAACCCGGATCGCTAAAGTCAAACTATCATACCCACGATGCAACCTGACTTACAGGGACTCAAAATCACCAAAGGAGAACTCAAACATTTGAGTGGAGTAAGTGTTGATACTGTCCTGAAACCACCGACTCTGCCCAAATTCGTCGCGGAGATTACTAAAACCCTTTTGATTATTATCCTGATTAGTTTAACAGGGTTTGTACTTCTCCAGGTTTTTCCGGAACATATTAAGTTGTTAATTGCTATCCCTTCCATTCTTGCCATCACCTTATTCTTCAACGATATTCGCAAAATTGCCATTAGCCGTAAATGCAAGAATTTAATCCGACTGTTTGAAGATGTCAACCGATTTAATCGAGTGATTCAAGCCATTAATATTAATGACAAAATTGAAGCCGTTGGCAATCCGGGTGTGGCGTTAACAAATCGCGGACAAGTTATTCAGGCACTTCGGCTAACCCGTGACGATATTATTCGAGCCTTAAAAACTGAGCGAATTCTGAGGGAAAATGACAAGTTTATCAAATGCAATTCTGAATTGTTTGATAATAACCTCATGGCATTGACAGCGTTACAAGTTAGCGACCAAGCAACGGAACATGGGCGTTTACTCAATGAGGCATTACAGATTGTTGTGGATGTGCAACAGGAAATGAGAGCGTTACAAAATCGACACTCCTAACATGGCATGAATTTTAAAATGGAAGTCTCTATTCTTTTTAACATAAGACATAAGACATAAGAAAATTAAGACTTTTTCCACGCATACCCTAATAACCAAAACAAAACTGTAGCAATGAGGGCGACGGCGGTAGCTATGGGCGAATTAGAGACAGTAATTACCACACAGATAATGGCAGTGAGTAGGAGTAGTACTTGTAGAACTAATATTAGCGGTCGCTTGCCGATAAATTTGGGACTCTGAAACGCGGTGGGACTTTTTAATTGTAACCACCAATAGACAAGTTGTAATGACTTATTCACAAATTGATAACTTAAAAGCCCTTGAAGTTTCTTTGCACGTTCTTTTCCTAGAGTCGTAATCATAATATCTCGCAGGATTAAAGCCGCACGAGTAGCAAGATTTGCCAGCACAATTCCGGGAATATCTTTTAAAATAGATTCTTTACCAATCCGGTATTGATTGCGAAAGAAGTCTTCTTTGGCTTGGGGAGAGAATCTACCAATCGCATCTTTGGCTAATTTTGCCGCCGCTAGAGTATTCACCGTTTTCTCAAAATAACCTGGAACGGGTTGATAGCTGGGTGGTTGATCACCGAGTTGAGCAAGTAATCGTTCCACATCATCAGGATCAGTGGGTTTAACCCGTTGGCGATTCCAGGTTAGTTGTTCGCTGATTTCATCTTCAATCACTGTTTCTAAGTCGGTCATTAAAATTGAGCGATGACCTTCTAATACCAGATCGTCTAAGATAATATGCATCGCTGCATCAGACAGATCTGGATCAGCTAATAAGCGAAGATGGGATTTGAGTTTCTGACGAGTGTTGGCTGTGGAATCGGGGAAACAGTCTTGAACCAGTTGTTCTAAGTATTCATCTTCTGTACATCCTTGTGCTTGGGTTTGTCGCGCCAAGAAAATTGGAAAATTTTGCAATGATTCACGAGTCACTAAGGCTTCAACAAGACGATTGAGTCCATCCAATCGCCCCCACAACATATCATTGGAACGCCAGGATTTCTTAAAAAATCCGCCAAAAGCTTGTAAGGTATCCCCAGCCAATTTATCATCTAAGGTTTTTCCCTTCCCTAACCCTAGCTGAGCATCATCTGGACTAAAGCGAATTGTTTCAATTATATCTTTTTCAGAAAAATTGGTTAAATATTCAAAGGGATAGAGTACCTGATCTAAGTAACCAAACTGTTGGTAACGATTGAGAATACCCTCATAATCGTTGAGGTTACTGGTTTGAATTAACCGTTCTGATGCCTGATTAATTTGATGGAGAATGGAGCAAAACAGTTGACTACAGTTTTCGGGATCGCTATTCTGGTATTTTTGATCCGACCAAATATGGTTTAACAGTGATGGATCATCATCAAGTTGGCGAATTTTTTGCTGGAATTGGGCAATAATACTAGAAATTTGTTTTTGGGGTAACCAGTTAATCTGTTTGTCTTGAAGCTGGTTTAACTCTACTCCTAACTGTTCCGCAGCGGTGGGTAATGTCTTAAAAAAGTTGGCGGGAACGAACTCTAGGCGATTTTGGTCTAAGCCGGATGGAGACAGGTCATTTAAACCATCCGCATCAAAGAAAAAGCGGTGCAAACGCAAGAGACGATCATAAACTTGCTTGCGCCACTGCTGTTGAAATTTCGGATCAGAATTTTCTAAACTTTGCTCCAGTAAACTGTAAAAAGATTCACTAACTTGCGGATGACTGAGTAATGTATCTAAACTAAAGCGGATAACTTCTAGCAGTTTAAGTTGTCGATTTAACCGACTGACAAGTAATCGCTGCTTATTATATTCATTGATTTCGGTTGTTTTCTCAAGCTGCTGAAATAGCTTATCAATAATATAGAAATGCTTCCTCAACGCATAGTCTATATCCAGATTACGAATATGCTGACTAGCTTGTTGAAGAATTATATCTTTATCTTGACTGTCGGTCGGGCTGGTGATATCTGCAATTAACCGTTGTCCGGTTTTCTCTAAAATGACTTTTTTATCAGTCCCTGAAGCCGTGGTTTGCTGTTGATCCATGCGTAAAATCAGGGGGAGGATGCGATCGCGCAAACCAATCAGGCGGCTGCGGAGGTAAATCTCTTCACTAACGGTAATTTTGTGGGAAATACCAGGCGTTGATGGATCGGGTACTTCCACACTAGCGAGTAGGCTGTTATAGCGGCTAATTTTATCGTTGTGGGCTTGGATTAACTCCAAATCGTTGCTAATGCTTTCATACGTCGGGAGTCCAACTAACGCATCCTGAAGCACGTCCCAAGTGCTAGGCTTCGCCATGGAATTAAAGTTAGGATTTGCCAAGAAGCGATCGGGATTGGGATCAATATAAATCAGCTTGCGATCAACGGGACGGTTAGCGGTGCGAAAATAGATATCTTTAATTGTGTAACTAAAGGGTCGATTATCTAACACGCCACCATCAATAAAATGGAGTTGATAACCCTCTGGCGGTCGTTGTTCGGGTAAATCACGGTTCTCCAATTGTCCCCATTGAATCAGTCGCTGATCCACGTCATTTGAATCTTCTTTTAAACCCACATTAACTGATGGAAATGCCACCGGAAAGCATGAGGTAATTCGGCAAAGTTTTGCCAGAGATTGATAGGTTTGTTCTGGCGTCCGACTTAAATCCGCTGGGTCACTATCCGGATTAAAGGGTTCGTGACGTCCCTGACGATGCTTGAGGTGAAAAATCTGGCGGTGATTTTTAACTTCAATGACTCGACCTGTATCATCAAATAGCTGGTAAATTTGTCCCAGGATGTCAGTTCCGGTGACAAATAAATCGAGTTCATTCAACTCAGATACCCACTCCCCATCTGGCGCATCCGTGCGATTATAAATGCCTTTTTCAAACGCTTCGGCTAGGGCTGTTTGATAATACCCAGCACCATCCAAAACCGAATCCTGTTGGGTTTCCTGGGTTGAGGGGTGATGCATTAATTCGCGGATATTCCCACTCTCACGCCAAATTTGCCCAAATTCTTTAAAGTCAACAATGGTGTCTTTAGTGCTATTGGCAAGGGCGTAACTCAGTAACACGCCATTAATACCGCCGGCTGAGGTTCCGGAGAGGATATCCACCACAATATCCGAATCTGTTAGGGCTTTAATCAGCTTATAGATACCTCGACCCCGTACCGCATTATAGAATTCGCGGCAGATGCCATTCATATAGATGGCGAGAGAAACACCACCATACACGACGAGTCCTAAGCGATGTTCGCGACGAAATTCAGGTTTTCGGAGGGGGTGACTAGAGGTAGGCATCGTGCGATCGCGGGTTTAGGTGAGTGGTACAAAAGTGTTTGACCGGGATAAGCTGTAATGCATTTAAATTGGGTATTAGTAGCGAGCAAGATGCAAAGCCTGCGGCATGGCTTCGCTTAACGCACTACAGCAAGGATTGCGCCATTATTGATATTAAGGTTTAAATGTCGAATAGCTTACTTCCTAATTCATACCATAAAAGTTAACGGCTGAGAACTCGCTTACCTTAAACAGCAAGTTCTATTTACTTAAGCTGTTTCCTTTTGTCCAAAGTCCAGTTGCTGGTTGAGATAAAACTTAAACTTCTGGCGTAATTGTTCAACACTCATATTCTGTGTCCAATATTCTACCAAAGCGTGACCAAATGCCCAGGCATTGCGATCAGGTGAAGATGAATTGTCCAGCAATAATGACCACAGCGATCGCAAGTCGAATGGCATCTGAGTATCCCCTGCACTCAGCAAGGAGAATAAGTCATACGCCATCTGTAATTTGCCAATGACTACGGGTAACTGTTCGACGGGAATTTGTTCAGCGAGGGCAAAGGCTAGCGTGGGAGATCCGGTTGTTATTGTGGATACAAACTGTAGCACCGGACTTTTCAGAAACGCTGCCAACCCCTGAGTCGTTGCCATTTGAAACGTATAGTGGTCAATAATTTTAGCCGCCTCCGCTGTACGGGCTTCTCGGTTTCGCAAAAAGCGGGCAAGACGCAGTTGTTTGGCAGGTGCGATCGTGTCAACTAATGCTAACGATAGCGCTTCGATATTCCAAGGGGTGCGCCCGGTGTTCCAATCCGCCGTCACCACAGGTAACACGATATCACACCATTCCCCTAAACTTTCGGCGCGATATTCTGTCGCTTCCCGAATCGCTTTTTCTTTGGTACGTTCCCCCCATTGCCAATCATAAGGGGGTTGCCATTCCCGAATCGGGCGCAGGCGATCGACTTGGGTGACGATTGTAATGGCGGGTAAGTCTTCAATATCTGCTTGGATTTCCTTGAGAAACTCCGCATCAACATGTAGCGCCGGATCGAGGGCGGGGGTTACCAGTAGCAGTAAATCGGCGTTCGTGGCATAATCGAGTACCAAGTCCCGCAAATCGGATCGGTTGACTTGTTCATATCCCGGCGTATCCCACAGCGTCAGGGTTTCTCCAGTTGGAGTTTGCCAGTGGTAATTCTGGATGCGATCGGTACTGGGTAAGACATCGACTTCGGCTCGTTCTGCCTGAAATAATGTATTAATTAGGCTACTTTTACCCGATCCAGTACGCCCCACCAGCAAAATACTCACAGGCTTTTGTTCAACTGCTTCTACCGGTTCAGCTTGTTCGAGGATATCGCGCAGGGTTTTGGTTTTTACCTGGGGGAGTTGCGGTTTGGGTGGGGAAACGGTTGTTGAACCCGGTGGGGTACTTCCACTATAAAGCGCGATCGCTTGTCGAGATAAATTCTTTAACGCTGCTTCGCGCAGCATCTGTGCCAAATTCATCAACAGTTGCTGGGTAGCTTGGTTACTCGAACGCTTACTCGCTTGTTTGGCTAGCGCCGCCACCGGATTGACGACCCACTGCGCCCAACTCCAGGCTTGCCAGAGTTTGCGGGCGGAGGGTTCAAGTTTCTGGTACACTTCGTAGGCTTGCAATCCTTGTCCCACTGTCACCTGACTCAACGCTGGCGATAACTTCTGCATCCACTGATCTAAGTCATCCACCGTCCCCCGAATCAGCCCATAAGCTTGGGGAATGTAGATATTGAGTAAGGGATATTTCGCCGCCGGCTGATAGATATGGGCGATGGCGATCACAAGTTCCTGACATCGTTGCCAAAAGGTTTGCCAGTCTTCCCAGATGGGCGGATCATCCTGTGCTTTTTTCAGCACCGTTTGCAGGGCGGCTTCGGCGTTTTGAGTCGCCTCATCTGTGGCGGGTAAGGCAGTTGTTTCTTCGGTGGTAGCCTCGAGTTGATCGCGAACCTCCGCTACTGCTGCTTCTACCTGATCGACTGTTGTCCGCGTCCATTTTACTAGCAACCAACGCCATCCGGCGAAGATCAGGATAAAGATACCCCAGATCCAATTAATTCCCCACTCGTGGATTTGCCAACCCGCAGATAAGAGTAAGAAGATAATCATGGACGCGATCGGCATTGCCAATACGATCCACTGCCACCGTTTTAATCGCACCATTGTCTGATACCTGCCACACAAAAGCCTCCGTTATCGCTATCGTAATTCAATTGACAACCAATGTAGGGGTTTGGTTACCAAACCCTACTGTTACTGTTACCAAACCCTACTGTTCAGGATTTTCATCCCCTTCCGGAAGCGGTTCAGGAAAATCAGGTGTCTCGTTATTATCGGGGGATGCGGTTGGTGCAGGTGTAGGCTGTTCGCTTAATGTGGCAAGTTGCTTGACTTGATCTTTGTACTCCTGCGGTGCGAGAGAAACCGCTGTGGTAAATAGAGGCTTGGCTTCTTCGGTTTTCCCTTGTTGGCGGAGAATTAGGGCTTTAGCCAATACCGGGCGAAAATCTTGGGGATTTTCTTCGATCAGTTCATCATAAATGGTGAGGGTTTCGGTAAAGCGCTGTTGACTCAGGTAAACTTCTCCTAACAACAATTTGACAGAACTCACATCCACTCTACCCGGTTGAGTCTGATTCTGTTGTCCAGCGTTTTTAATTGTCTCTTGCAATAAACCAATCGCCGCTTCTGGACGGTTTTGCTGAATATACAGGGCGGCTAATCCTTTTAAGGCATTGATATCTCCGGGTTGTGAGGCTAAAATTTGACGGTAAGCTTGGGCTGCACCTTCGCGATCGCCGGTTTGTTCTTTTGCCTGAGCTAGCAACACCCCATATTCGGGTTGGTCAGGATTTAGTTCAGCTAAGGTTTCTAACGGTGCGATCGCGCCTTCAACATCACCTAGGCGCAGTTTTGCCTCTAATAGTCCCCGCAACGCGGTTTGATTTTGCGGTTCTCGCTGTAAAACCAGTTCGTACCCTTTAGCTTGTTCTTCGAGTTGATCTTGCTGTTCTGTGGATAGGCTGGGTTGGGCATTCGGTGTGCTAACAGCAGACGGCTGATTGCTCTCTACAACACTCCTCAACAGCGGAATCGTCGATATACCCACAAATGCCAGCACGGCTAGCACTAACACGACTATCACCCAAACCCTGCGTTTTTGAGACACAAAAAACTCCTTGAACTCTACTGAACATTATGAACGCCTTGGCGTCGTTTGCGCCAATGGTTGCATTTTGATCGGAAAGCTAGCTTCTTCGAGAATTTGAGAATTTACACTCAGTTGTGGTTGATCGGCGTATATAGATAGGACAAGGAAGACAAGGACTAGAAAATAGTAGGTCTGAACGCCACAATCGATCCAGTCATGAATTATCTCAGTTAGGCGTTCTGCATTGGCTGCTGTTTTGGCTACGTTATTTAACTATTTTGATGCTCCAGCAATGTCAAGAATTTATCCACATTAAAGGGTTTGAGAATATGATCAATGCCTAACCCCCTAATTTTCATCAGATTAATTTGATCGGCACTAGCTGTAAGAAAGACAAATTTAGTATCAGCCGTGCTAGGCTCTTGACGCAATGCCTCTAAAACGCCATAACCATCCAGTTTAGGCATCATCACATCACACAAAATTACATCCGGATGAAACTCTTTGGCTATTTCCACCCCAGCCTGACCATTGTCTGCTCCGATGGCATCAAATCCTTCAATTTCCAGTAGTTCTAAGAGATTATCTCGAATTAAGCTTTCGTCTTCAATCACTAAAATTTTTCTCATGGGAGATCCTCACGGTTTAATTTACATTTTGTCACAATTTTGCTCTACCTAACCGCCATCATCAGCGGTGATTTCTGCTATCTTAATCAAAATGAAACGATATCTGAACGTACTCCAGTTGTTCTGGAGGACTGCTCTCGCCGCTGAACTCGAGTATCGCCTCAACTTTCTGATTGCTGCCTTAAGCAGTCTCGGAAACTTAGTAGGCAGTTTATTTGGGTTATTTTTGTTTTACCGCACGGGCTACACCTTTCAGGGCTGGAGTTGGGAAGAAGCCTTGGTGATTCTGGGGATTTTTACCCTTCTCCAAGGGTTTGCGGCGACGCTGCTGAGTCCTAATCTCAATCGCATTGTCCAGCATGTCCAGCAGGGTACGCTTGACTTTATCTTACTTAAGCCGATTAGTTCCCAGTTTTGGCTGTCATCTCGTACCCTGTCGCCTTGGGGATTGCCTGATTTAATTTTTGCTGGAATCCTCCTAGCTTATGCAGGTAAACGCCTTAACATCAGTGGGGTTGATTACCTTTTGGGCGCTGTTCCCCTGGGGTTTGGTCTGATCAGTCTTTACAGCCTCTGGTTTATACTGGGAGCCACGAGTATTTGGTTTGTCAAAATTTATAATGTGACTGAAGTGCTGCGCGGGTTGTTGGAAGCAGGGCGTTTCCCGATGGTGGCTTATCCCACCGTTTATCGATTTTTCTTTACCTTTGTTGTCCCTGTGGCGTTCTTAACCACGATACCCGCCGAGGTAATATTAGGTCGCGGTGAGTTCGTCTGGGTGGTGGGTGCGGCGATTCTGGCATTAGGATTACTGGTAGTGTCCGGTATATTTTGGCGGTTTGCCTTGCGGTTTTATACCAGTGCGTCGAGTTAACCAGGCTGAATTGGGCTTAATTGCTGGAAATCGCCGCCTACGGTTAGTGCAACTCTACAATAAAGACGCTCAACTGTCTCAGTTAACCTTAATTCGGGAAAAACGCGCCGGAACCGATACCCCAGAACGTCCCCCTCTAACCGTTGATCAACTCCTGGGAGAATGGCAAGGTGAAGCCATTACCCTCTATCCCGACTTGCGATCGCCGGATACCTATTCCACTAAACTCACGATTGAGCGCCAAGACAGTAACCGCCTGATCCAACAGCTAACCTTTGGCGTCGGTGCATCCGTTCAGACCCTAACCTCCAGTGCTAGAATCGACGGAGAGATGCTCCATTTCCAGGACGGTGGATTACCCGTTCAGGTCGTACTTCTCCCCGATGGCGCGTCTTCTAACTGTCCATTAACGATTAAATCCGGTCACAGTTTTGTCCTCGAAGTCGGTTGGTTAGTCGAACCCAACCTACGCCAACGACTGATTCGCCGCTATAGCGATCGCGGATCTTGGGTCAGTCTGACGTTAGTTAGAGAGCAACGAATAAAACGTTCCGGGTAAGCCATTATCAATTATTATCAAATACCCAGCATCACAACACCCAAAAGGGAGGGTTCATAATGTGGACAGTCTTGGCGAACTATATTCCCCATGGACATTGTTATCTTTGGCAGCCAGGACTGGTATGGCTTCATCTCTTGTCCGATTCGTTAACTGGACTAGCTTACTATTCGATTCCGGTAACCTTAGTTTACTTCGTCCGCAAGCGACAGGATCTGCCCTTTGACTGGATATTTTGGTTATTTAGTGCCTTTATCTTAGCCTGTGGTACAACTCATATTATGGGCGTGTGGACGCTATGGCATCCCGATTACTGGCTGAGTGGACTCATCAAAGCCATCACCGCGATCGTTTCCCTGGCTACAGCCGTACTGCTGGTGCAATTAATCCCCAAAGCCCTAGCATTACCCAGTCCGGCTCAACTCGCACAAGAAATCAGAGAACGCAAAACAGCAGAAACTGAATTACAGCATACTCTACAACGCCTCACCTTTCACGTAGAAAATTCTCCCTTGGCGGTGATTGAATGGGATAGTCACTATCAAGTGCAACGCTGGTCCCAACAGGCTGAACAAATCTTTGGCTGGAAGGCTGAGGAAGCCTTAGGTCGGCAGATGGATGAGTTACAACTGGTATTTACTGAAGATAGGGATGCCGTTAATGTGGTGATGACGAATTTACTTGATGGTAGTACACCTCGCTCTATTTGTTGTAATCGTAACTACACCAAAGAGGGTGCAGTCATTGATTGTGAATGGTACAATTCAGCACTGCGCGATGACGCCGATAATTTAGTCTCAATTTTATCTTTGGCTCTCGATATTACCAGTCGCAAGCAAGCAGAAACTGCACTGAAGCAAGTCAATGTGGAATTAGAACGTCGCGTTGAAGAACGAACCACCCAGTTACAGCAACTCAATCAACATTTAGAAAAAGAACGCCAACAACTCCGACAAATTATTACCGTTGCACCCGTAGCGATGGCAATGTTTGATCGGCAAATGCGCTATCTGGCTCATTCTCAACAGTGGCTCACTGTTTATGGCTTAGATGAACAATCCCTGATCAATCGGTGTCACTATGATATATTCCCGGAGCTACCCGAACCGTGGCAGGAAGCTCATCAACGGGCGTTACAGGGAGAGATTATTACCAAGAGTGAAGATGTCTGGCAACGGGCTGATGGTACGACAATTTATGAACATTGGGCGATTCATCCCTGGTATACCTCAACTGGGGATGTTGGCGGAATTGTACTTGCTTGTTTTCCGATTAATGAGTTAGTAGAAGCCCGAGACGCAGCTTTAGCAACAGCGCGGCTCAAGTCTAAATTTCTGGCAAATATGAGTCACGAAATCCGCACCCCGATCAACGGTGTTTTAGGGATGATGCGGTTACTATTGCAAACGGATCTGAACCCTCAACAACTGAATTACACGCGCACGATTGAAAGCTGTGCTAAACATTTGCTCACTGTCATTAATGATATTCTTGATGTTTCTAAACTCGAAGCCGGTAAAATGCTTTTGGAGCAGATCGACTTTAGCTTAGACAGTTGCCTGGATTCTGTGATTGATGTCTTAGCAGTACAGGCAGAGACAAAGGGGTTAGAATTAGCTATCCTGGTTGAACCCAATGTTCCGCGACAGTTACAGAGTGATCCGGGACGTTTACGTCAGATTTTGTTGAATTTGGTCGGTAATGCGATTAAGTTTACCGATGCAGGGGAAGTGGTGGTGCGGGTAGCGGTCAGTCGGCATCAGCCCACAGATACTTTATCTCAATCTTCAGTTACCTTGCGATTTTCCGTCACCGATACCGGAATTGGTATTAGCGCGGCTGATCAATCCAAATTGTTTCAAGCATTTTCCCAAGTCGAGGCTTCAACAACACGGCGCTATGGGGGAACGGGTTTGGGATTAGTGATTTGTCAGCAATTGGTTGAGTTGCTGGGGGGTAAAATTGGGGTTGAGAGTAAGGTGGGTCAAGGATCAACATTTTGGTTTACTGTACCCGTTAAGACGCAACCCTTACCGCCCGCCCAAGCCGTTCCCTTAGCACTACGCCAGCTCAAACTCTTAGTCACCGCCAAAAATGCCACAACTCGCCAAACCGTGCGATCGCATCTGGAAGCCTGGGGGATGCAGATTGATGAAGCCACGGATAGTACCAGTACCATGGATGCTTTACGGAATGCGGTGAGCCGATGTCATCCTTATGATGTGGCGATTCTGGATTTGCAACTCCCTGGAAGTCAGGGGGAGTCGATTGTGCCGATGATTCGCTGTAATCCCAGTTTGGCGTCCACTAAATTGATTGTGATCACAACAATGCATCAGCTTGATACGGTGCAAGAGTTGGAATCGATGGAGATTTTGGGGTATCTGACTAAACCGATGAAAGCGTCACAGCTATGGGAGAGTTTATTGGCTGCGGTGACGCCTGAGGTAGATCTGGAGACTTGGCAAACCACTATCCATCAACCCACTCATCTGAATAATTCATCCCACTTGAAGATTTTACTGGTTGACGATCATCCCATCAATCAAACGGTGATCGTCAACCAGTTGCAAATGCTAGGGTATCAGCCTGAGTGCGCCAGTAACGGATCAGAGGCGTTGGCGAAATTACAAGCCCAGTCCTACGATATCGTGTTTATGGATTGTCAGATGCCTGTCTTGGATGGTTATGAAGCGACTCGTGAATTACGACGCCAAGAAGGGTCAAATCGGCATACGATTGTCATTGCTTTAACCGCTAGTGCCTTAGAGAGCGATCGCGAAAAATGTTTGGCGGTGGGGATGGATGACTTTCTCAGTAAACCCTTTGATCAAGATACCTTACAGGCAATGATCGAACGTTGGGCAAAGTCTGGGGGAGCTGGGGGAGCTGGGGGAGCTGGGGGAGCTGGGGGAGCTGGGGGAGCTGGGGGAGCTGGGGGAGCTGGGAAAGCTGGGGGAGCTGGGGGAGCTGGGGGAGCTGGGGGAGCTGGGGGAGCTGGGGGAGCTGGGGAAGCTGGGAAAGCTGGGGAAGCTGGGAAAGCTGGGGGAGCTGGGGGAGCTGGGGAAGCAGAGGGAGCTGGGGAAGCTGGGGAAGCAGAAATTAATTCGAGTCCTTTGGCGTCTACAGGCTTCTACCTTGATCACACGTTGTTCGATACAAAACGTCTAGAGGTGATCTCTAGAGGTCAAATCATCCTGCAAAAGCAACTCATACAAGTCTTTATTAAACATGCTCAACCGGGACTTGAACAAATGTATCACGCTCTGGAGATGGAAGATTTCCAGATGCTTGAGCAACAAGCCCATCGGCTCAAGGGTACGAGTGCAAATATTGGTGTGCGACTCATTCCCCAAATTGCCGCCCAATTAGAACAACAGGCGCGGGAAAAAACCTTAGTCAAAGCAAATGAGCGGCTGGATTCCTTAAAACGACAATTAGAAAAAGTGCAAGCGTTTCTGCTGGAAACAGTAAATTTGAGGTAATCATTTTGTTGAATTTTACAGCCGTCGTTATCAACCCCGTACCTGTAGAGACGTAGCATGCTACGTCTCTACACGATTGGAAATTAACTCACCACCGACGGTTGTTTACTAAAGAACGCTTCGCGCACTTGTTGTGCCATTTGGGACGGTGTTAACCCTAAATCGGCTTTTGACTCATCAGGTTTAGCATGATCGACTAACTTATCCGGGACACCAAACCGCTTCACGGGTACCAAAACATTATTGTCCGATAACGCTTCCGTCACGGCTGACCCAAAACCGCCCATCAAGCAGCCTTCTTCTAAGGTAACCACCTTACCAATTCGCTGGGCTAGGGGCAGAATCAACTCCGTATCCAAAGGCTTGACAAAACGGGCATTAACCACAGTGGCTTCAATTCCGTGTTCGCTCAAAATCTCCGCCGTTTGCATCGCAGGATACACCATGGAACCATAGCCAATCAGCAGGATATCATCGCCATTGCGGAGAATTTCGCCTTTACCGATGGGTAGCCCATCCCATCCTTCTTCCATTAAGGGAACGCCATACCCATTCCCCCGTGGATAACGCATCGCAATCGGTCCTTCGGTGTAATTCACACCCGTTACCAGCATCCGTTGTAGTTCCGCTTCATCCTTAGGTGCCATAACCACTATGTTGGGAATGCAGCGTAGATAGGCAATATCATACATCCCTTGGTGGGTTGGACCATCGGCACCAACAATCCCGGCGCGATCTAAGCAGAAGAACACGGGTAGGTTTTGGATGCAGACATCGTGAATGATCTGGTCATACGCCCGTTGCAGGAAGGTGGAGTAAATCGCCGCTACAGGTCGCATTCCTTCGCAAGCCAGCCCTGCGGCTAGGGTAACGGCGTGCTGTTCGGCAATTCCCACATCGATGTATTGTTTGGGCAGTTTTTCCTGGAGTTTAGTCAACCCGGTTCCCGTCGCCATAGCTGCCGTAATGCCGATGATTTTGGGATTGTTTTCGGCTAATTTAACCAAAGTGTGGGCAAAGACTTTGGAATAGCCGGGGGGTTTCGGCTTGTTGGAGGGAATCGCTTTCCCGGTGGTTAAATCAAAGGGACTTTGGGCATGATAACCGACTTGGTCTTGTTCTGCGATCGCATAACCCTTACCTTTGGTCGTTACCACATGCACCAAGACGGGACCTGAGTATGTATGTGCTGATTTGAACGTGGTAATCAAGTCTTCTAAATTATGACCATCTACTGGTCCCATGTAGGTGAAGCCCAGTTCTTCCAACACCGCCCCAACTTTGGGTACAGCTAACCGCTTCATCCCCTCTTTCACCCGTTGTAATTCGGGAGTCAAGGATTCCCCAAACAAGGGAAAATGCTTGAACTGTTCCTCTAAATTATCCGCCAGGAACTGCATCGGCTTACTCAGGCGTACTCGGTTCAGAGACCGGGAAATCGCGCCCACGTTGGGCGAAATGGACATTTCATTATCATTCAGTACCACCAACAGCCGGGTATGGGGTAAATGTCCAGCATGGTTAATCGCTTCTAATGCCATACCCCCGGTTAAGGCACCATCACCAATCACCGCTACTGTCTTGAAGTTTTCTCCTTTCGCATCACGCGCCAGCGCCATTCCCAGGGCGGCTGAAATACTGGTAGACGCATGACCCGCACCGAAGTGATCAAACTTATTCTCGCAACGCTTGAGGTAACCAGCAACCCCGTCCTTTTGCCGTAGGGTGTGGAAGTGATTATAGCGTCCCGTAATCATCTTATGGGGATAGGCTTGGTGACCGACATCCCAAATCACCTTATCCCGATCCAAATCGAGTGTCTGATATAATCCCAACGTCAGTTCGACAACCCCTAAGCCTGGACCTAAATGACCACCGCTTTTGGCTACCGTTTGCAGATGTCGTTCCCGAATTTGACGGGCAATTTCCTCCAGTTGACGGATCGACAAACCGTGTAGCTGGTTCGGATGGGTAATTTCGCTGATATGCATACCGCCGTAATCTTCTTTAAATCGCTACTGGATATTATTCGTCTGTTTGATAGTCTAAAGTATCTAACAATTTAGGGGTTAGGGGGAATGAAATTAACAAATCCCTAGATTATCTGGCGAAAACAGCTAAATCCGTGCGATTTTAGCTACCACTCAACCGTTGTCAGTGATGAAAATCACAATATATTGAAGTTTTACCCACCGAATGTCACCGCTTGGCTGTCCTTGGTTCAACCATTGGACAAATTCCTGATGACGTGTTTAAGCTAATTGTCTACCTCCTGGGGATCTTCTGCCACGATCGCTCGCGTGCAGCGCCAATTACTGGGAAGTGCGGAGGGCCATCCCATACGGAGAGCTTCGGGACAAATGCTGTGTATGGTAAGCTGACAGTCAATGAGCTGGAAGCCTTCCTTGTCCACCTGCTTCATTGCCTGTTTTAATATTGAATCATTCTTAAATTCAATCGTCTGGTTACACTGAATGCAAACTAGATGATGGTGATGATTCGGGAACGGTTGATTCAGTTCATAGTGTTTATGCCCTTCGGCTAACTCCAATTCTCGCAGGATACCCATGCGAGCCATCAACTTGACGCTGCGGTAAATTGTAGACAGGCTGATGGGTTCTCCCCGCTTGTCCAGCAAATGGAAGAGTTCCTCAGCGCTGAGATGGTTCCCTCGGGGAAGATTCTGAAAAACGTGGAGTATCGTTTCTCGCTGCGGCGTTAACCGCCAACCCCGGGAATTAAGTTCAGCTTTCAGCGAAGCGGCTGTATACGGAGGCATAATCACCCTCTCAAAAAAACCCGATTATTGACAATGATAGTCACTGATCGCACCTATTTGCAAGAAAATCGGTTAATTGAAAATTAATGTCAGTCGTTATTTGTCATTCGTCATTCGTCATTTGGTCAGGGCGGGTTTTGCAGCCACGCTAAGGAAAACCATCAATATTAGTCCCTAAACCCGCCCCTACACACAGATACACCATGGTACGTTTCTACATGAGTGTCCCCATCTTCCCCAGCTCCCCTCTCACCTCCTCACCTGAAGCTCCCCTTTTGCGATCGCTGGAAACTACAATTGAAATAGAGCGGTTTGGATAGCCGAACTCTCCTCTTAAGCCAGATTGCTGTCACTGAACCCAACAGCGCGGATTTTGATATGTCCAAATACGATTCCTATCTAAGATGTTCTTTTTGTGGTAAATCCTCAGAACAGGTTAGTAAATTGATTGCTGGTTCTAGCGTCTACATCTGTGATGAATGTGTGGAACTGTGCAACCAAATTTTAGAGGAAGAACTGCTGACATCTCACTCAGAAAGCCCAAATTATCCCCCCTTAACGGCTGAACCCCCTTACCAACAACCTGACTATTCTCCCCGTCGCCCCCAATATCACTTGCTCAAGCCCGTTGAAATTAAACAAGTGCTAGACAAGTATGTTATTGGTCAAGACCAAGCCAAAAAAGTCCTCTCCGTTGCGGTTTATAATCATTACAAGCGGCTTAACCTGGCTCAGGAGGATTATGACGCTAGTGGACTCGATGACAGCATCACCCTGCAAAAGTCTAACATCCTATTAATCGGTCCAACGGGTTGCGGTAAAACCCTTTTAGCTCAAACTCTCGCCAATCTTTTACAGGTTCCTTTTGCGATCGCGGATGCGACAACGCTAACAGAAGCGGGTTATGTCGGAGATGATGTTGAGAATATCCTGCTGCGACTGTTACAGATGGCGGACTTTGATATAGAAGCTGCCGAGCAAGGTATTGTTTATATTGATGAAATTGATAAAATTACTCGCAAGAGTGAAAAGTCCTCAATGACGCGGGATGTTTCCGGTGAGGGGGTTCAGCAAGCCTTGCTGAAGATTTTGGAAGGAACGGTGGTGAATGTACCGCCACAAGGAGGGCGCAAGCATCCCTATCAAGAGTTCATTCAATTAGATACGAGTAATATCCTGTTTATCTGTGGTGGGGCGTTTGTCGGGTTAGAGCAAATTATCGAACAACGCTTAGGGAAACGTTCGATCGGCTTCATTCAACCCAGTGAGACGCGATCGCCTCAACTGTCTTCAGCGGAATTGTCCAAACACTTGGAACCAGACGACTTAATCAAATTCGGGGTAATTCCGGAAATCATTGGGCGGTTACCTGTGATTACCGCCGTGGAACCCCTAGATGAAGACTCCTTAGTAGCAATCTTAACTAAACCTCGCAACGCCTTAGTAAAACAGTACCAAAAACTGCTGAACATGGATAACGTGCGCTTGGAATTTCACCCAGAAGCCCTACGTGCGATCGCCCAAGAAGCCTTTCGTCGCAAAACCGGGGCTAGGGCGCTGCGGGGGATTTTAGAAGAGGTGATGTTAGAAGTCATGTATGAGATTCCCTCACGCCAAGACATTACCCGTTGCGCCATTACCCGCGAGATGGTAGAAAAGCGATCGGCGGCGGAATTGTTAGTCCATCCCTCTTGGTTGCTTAATCCTGAATCAGCGTGAGGATCAATGGCTTGACGGGGTGTCGGGTGTCGAGTGTTGGGTGTTGGGAAAGGTTGAAACTATTGCCTATTGCCCATTGCCCATTGCCTATTCCCTATTGCCTATTCCCTATTCCCTATTGCCCATTGCCTATTCCCTATTGTCGGTGGTGGTTTTTTTGCGCCCCTTGGGTTTGGGTTGGGTTTGGAGTTGGGCAATATCACTGTGGAAGGAAATGCAGGCGGCTTGGATATCGGAGTCAACTACCTACGCTAACCCCTTGGGGGTACTCGCCTTGCGGCTCGATACGTCCCCCTCGGTTATAGCGTCCGCCCCCTTGCCGCATTTAAGGTGGGTGAGGTTGAATTGGGCGACGAGGGATTCTACTTCCCCGTTGAGTTGGTTGGCGGTTTCCCCTAGGTGAGTGTTCCAGAGGTGGAGTTGTTCCAGATGGGTGAGGGAGGGAATATCGAAGCTGATGAACGGGCGTTGGGCAGAGGGGAGGCGTTCGGGGGTGCTGATAATTAGGGGGGTGTGGAGGGCTTGGAGGAAGTAGCATAAGGCTTCTTCGATTAGGGGGGTATCGCTGGTGTTGAGTTCCTGGCAATCCAAGAGAAGGATACTCTGAGAGAGGATAGCGTCTCGGTGCCAACGGCGGATGAGCAGGGATATCTCATTTAAATGAGTGGGGAGGCGATGGGCGGGAAGGTGTTTTAGGGGGCGGTTGAGGCGAGTCGAAACTGTGGTGGCGATATCCTGGGCGGCGCTGGGGGTGGTGTTACACAGTTGAATGATGGGTAGGTTTGATTGTTGAGTGTCGAGGGTGTAGGGGCGGGTTTTACCATTATCGTTTCCATTGTTCCCATCAGTAACTAAACCCGCCCCGACTAAGGGTTCAGCGAGAGAGTCCTGGCTATTAGGATTAGTCTGCCATAACTGGGTGATGCGATCGCCTATTTGTTGGTGAGAGGGTTGAAGGGTAGTCTCAAAACTCGCCTCAATCGGTTGAATCAGGTGCATCAATTGGGCTAGCTGAAAACCTTACCAGCATTGGTTTTCGACCTTAAGTTGACACGGATGACCGACGTGCGCCCAAAACCAAAAACGCGCTTAACCCCAGCCAGACAGTGCAACCATCGGATAACCGGAGTGCGATCGCGCATGGCTTAAAGCCTAACATCCCCAAGCAGGCGAATAAAGCCAAAGTCCGGGGAGAATTGGCAAGGGTAGCGTATTGGGAGTGCGATCGCCTTGGATTAAAGCATATACTGTTCGCGGTCATAATTGGACAGATGCTTCGTTTCGTTCCTCCGCTTCGCTGCGGACTCCACTCAGCATGACATATTTCACCATTAACGGCTACGAGGGAATTC
>NZ_JAVJNP010000172.1:0-32939 GCF_040217205.1 Coleofasciculus sp. A1-SPW-01
TAGGAACAAAAAAGTTAAGGGATCGAGACGATGGAAAAAAGAACAAAAGCGGATTTCTGAGCTTCAGGGTAAGATATCCCGACAACGAGAAGACTGGCTGCACAAAACAACCAGCGAGATAGTTAGCGGTAATAGCCTAATTGCTGGAGAGCAGTTAAATGTCAAGGGCATGACTCGAAAAGCCAAGAAGGGTAAGCGAAAGAGACAGAAAGCCGGGTTAAATCGGTCTATTCTCGACGTTGGGTTTAGCATAGTCGGTGATTTATTAACCTACAAAGCTACTGAAGCAGGCGGGTTCTATGTCGAGTCACCAACTAAAACGCTCAAGCCAAGTCAACGGTGTGCTAAATGTTGGGAATTAACGCCTAAGACTTTAGCTGATAGAGTTCATGTTTGCTCTAATCCTGACTGTAATCATGTTGAGGATAGAGATGTTAATGCTGCCCAAGTTAATGAGATTTGGGCAAGGGGTTTGGAACGAGCCTCTTTAGACGTGGAGTCGCCTAGCTCTACTGACTGCGGAAGCATGAAGCAACTAGGGGCGAAGAAACGTCAGAAACGACGACTTTAACGAAGTAAGTCGTCGTAGTTCATAAAAAAAGATCCGGCTTTCTAGCCGAATCTGGGTTGCTGTTAGGCAGCTTGCGGTTCGTCTTCTAGCATTTCTTCAGTAGCCGTTGCTGTTGTGAAGATGCCAAGAGCGGTCATTTGGGCTATCTTTTCCTTAAAGCCATCTCGTTCGACGACATTCATAGAGAGATAGCCATTGAGAATTACCTCTTGAGAGACGGCTAACTGCTGGGCAACATCAGCTTGTTTGCCCCAAGCCAGCACTTTCAACGGTTCTAGACGCTGGTTGTCTCCCCACCCGCTCTTAAACACAACCTTAAATACAGCGACTTTCCGTTCACCGTCAATGGTGTAGCGAATTTCAGTCGCTTCGGTCACCTGTGCGCCAAGAGTTGCAGTGTTCATTAGGTAAATTCCTTATTAATTGACTTCACAAAAAAAAGCCGATAGGCTTTTGAATAGCGAGCATCTGGGGTAGATGCCCGCTTGTTGCCCCTAGATTGGGCAGTCGTCGTCTAAGTCGCTGTTGTTATCGCTATCGGTTGAGCTAGAATCGTTATCATCTTGTTTCGGTGACAACAATTCTAAGCGGTTAACCCGAATAATCGGTTTGGAGCGCTCAGAACCGTCTTCAGGATTTTGCCAGCGTTGGATTTCCAAAGACCCGGAAACACCAATCAGCTTTCCTTTACGGACGTAGGAGGCAGCCACTTCTGCGGTTTTGCTCCACATTTCCAGGTTGAACCAGTCGGGTTTTTCACTGTGACGCTGTCGCTTATCAACGGCAAGAGTCAACGCACATTTGGTGGCGCCTGACTCGAAGTAACGCACCTCAGGGTCAGCACCAACGCGACCGACTAACTGGATGTGGTTTAAGTCCATGATGCTGGTTGTCGCTAGAGTCATGGTTGTACCTCTTTGGTTATTTTTTGTTTCACTTCCCTAGCGCCGATAGGCGCTTTTTTCTCCTGACCAGTGAGCTGATAACTGGTCAGAAGATAGCTAATTTTTTAGAGGGCAAGTTCTCCGACTTGCAATGAACCTTTTATGACCTGACGTAAGAGTTGAGTGAGTGTTTGGATATTCGGTTGGATTTTAGGCTTTCGACTGCCGGGAATTTTGACCAAGCAAACAACAGAATGGTCGATACCAATGGCATCCAGGAGGTGTTTGAGTCCGCTGTTAGCTTCGACGTTATTTAATTTAGCCTGTTTATCGTCTAAGGTGTTTGGATTAGATGTAACGTCGATGGCAATGTGCCAACCTCGGAAGTTAATGGCAAAGTCAGTGGCAAATATCAGATCCAGAATGATGGAGGCAGGGATATTATCCCAGTTGAATTGTCCCGTAGCTCGGTCTCCGAATTCTGCCGCGATATAAGGTGTGGCAGTTGCAATTCGCTGCCGACCCATCTTGAACTGTTTTGCCGTTTGGATCAGGGTTTTTGAGTTGAAGTTCAGCGATGGTATTTTGGCAGATTTGAGCAGATGTTTGAAGGCTAGTTCGCTACTATTCATCGTGAAGCAGTTAAACGTAATAGTTGCCCCTTGACCGCTTAATAGGGTCGGGGGCATTTTTGTCACGTTTTAAAGAGCGATAGCGACTTCTGTTTGAGTGGAATAGGGGTTAAAGAACGACTTCGATGAGGATTAATCCGAGTACGGTGGCAGCTAGTTTAAGACTTGGGGGAAGCTTGTTGTCAGGATAAAGGATGCCGAGAAGCACTAGCAGGACTAATCCCAGGCGGACGTTTGTGGGTATCACTAACACCGTTGCCAAAAACAGCGTTATGACTAAAGCCCAGTTAATTAGACGGTCAATTCGTTCTAAAAAATGGTTAGCGGGTTGAGGTGGTGGTGTTTGTCGGTCGGTCATGTTTTTAAGATTAAGTTTTATTAAGTTTACACGTTTTGCTCTCTATCTTAGGAAAGAGAACGCAAGTTTGGACAGGCTAAACTCTTGCTATGAGACTCATCCAACGCTCAGGTATTTGTTCACTCTATCCCTCTATCTTGAGACTTATTTGGTGCGATTGATTTTTTAAGGGAATCCGGTTTGGTATTAAAAGAATATCAGCAATTGTTTCGAGAAAAAGAGGCATTGATATGACGCTAGCTATTCGTAACAGAACCAAAAAGGCTTCTCTTAAAGAAGATACAGCCGGGTTAATGTTGGGCGCATCGGGAGCGCTGCTCACAAATTTAGTGGTCACAACTAGCACGTTCAGTGTGGCGGCGGCAGCAATTGGAGCCTCAGCCGTAAGTTATTTAGTTTGGCACAAAGAAGTTAGTAGTCTGCTCAGGTGGATGCACCAAATCAATCGGCGTTACCGCTGGCAAAGCGTCCTTTTGCTGACTGTAGGAGGGCTGTTTATTCTCCAATGCATGGCAACTCCGGCGAATGCTCAATTTTTTCAGTCGGCTGAAGATTGGTTAGGTAGTCAGTTCCCTGATGCTGGGGATGTTATTCCTTTGGTTTTTAATGTGTTGCGGGGTTTGTTCTTGTTGTATGTAGGGATTGCTTTAGTACGGATTATCAACGCGGCAAGACAAGATGAAGACTGGCAAGGTTTAGCCCGTACTCCTTTAATTATTGTCATTGCCGTAACCGTAGCTGACGTCGTTTCTGTACTGATTACGGGTTAATGGCAATGGAAAAGTCATTCCGAAAGGTCAATCAGTCCCTAGGCAACAAGCCGAATATTGGACCATTGCCAGCGGATCAGTTTATTCCATGGGCAGTAATTGCTGGAGGGGCATACTATCTTTTTAAAGTGCTGCTGGGTTTGAGTTGGTTGTGGACGGGACTGCTAGCCGCTTGGGGAATGGCAACCTGGTGGGTACTTACCGGAAGTAAACCTTGGCGATTTCTTTCCAAGTTCATTGGCACTCCCTACTGGGTTCGCGGGTATGGGTTGTATC
This sequence comes from Coleofasciculus sp. A1-SPW-01, assembly GCF_040217205.1. Lineage (NCBI taxonomy): Bacteria > Bacillati > Cyanobacteriota > Cyanophyceae > Coleofasciculales > Coleofasciculaceae > Coleofasciculus > Coleofasciculus sp. A1-SPW-01. The sequence continues at coordinate 3,492 of NZ_JAVJNP010000172.1, forward strand.
GCCCACTGCTGCATAGGCAGCGAAATAGAAACAGCAAAAAGCGATCGTAGATTGGGGGATTTTCATGCAACTCTTCTCTCTTGTACAATCTAATAGAGCAAAAAAAGCGGCTCAGGTGAAGGTGAAAAGACCCACCTCCGGCAAGGCAAAAATAGGCGCTCGTCAAATCCACGACGGCAGCACTCGGCGCAAAGGAACACCGATTGAAGATGCTTTTTCCCTAGTAACTATGCTGCGGATTGAGCTGGATGGGCGCAAGGTGGGTGCTTATGTTCTTCGTAAAGGTGAAAACAATTTTACTATCCAGTTTGGGTTTGAGTGTAAGGGCATCCATCCCACTCTGCGTGCGGATGAAATTGAGCCAGTTTTTGATGCCTTGTCAGCAGGTTTAAAGGATTTTCCGCCCTCGGAACACCTGACGATTCATTTATCATCCTTCACAACGGATGTGTCTAGGCAAGAACAACTTAAACAGCTTATAGCTGTTGCACCAACGGTTGAGTTGAAATTTCTGACACTCTCAGAACGCGCTAGAGTGCAGGAACTGACTCGGCTGGGGTTACGCAAGCCCAAGACGTTGCGACTGTATTGCACCTATACCGTTGAGCCAGATACCACCGGGAGTCATGATACGATTGAAAAGGTTTTGGCGAAATTAGAGCGGTATTGGCGGCGCTTTACAGGTGAACTGGATAAGGTACAGTTTCTGCGGATGGAGCGGCTGTTTACTTCCGCTTATGCCTATGGCTTTCAGCAGTGGGAACAGTTACTAGCGAATAAAATTGGTTTGCAGATTCGGGCGCTGACGGATGAGGAACTGTGGGAAATTCTTTGGCAGCGCTTCAATAGTACACCGCCCATCAAAGTGCCGCAAGTAGTGGTACTGGGTGAACGTGGGTTACGAGAGGAGGTGCATTCGGAGCTATCACCCCTGACGCTTTTGGTTGAAGGACCCATTCCAGTTGCTCAACGGCGCTGGGTTAAAGCGAATGGCAAGTATGTCGGAGTTTTGACCTTTGTGGATAAGCCCGCAGGCTGGCGCGATAAAGAGGCACAGTTGCGGTATCTTTGGGAGGTGATCGCAAAAGACCGCGTTTGGGATACCGAGGTTTTTTGTCAGCTAACGCGAGCGAATGAGGCTCTGGTCAAAACCAATATGCAGCGCCTGACTAAACAGGCTAATACGGCAACGGTATTGGCGGCAGATAAGAATTCCATTGACGTTAAGGCACATCTGAATATCAAAAAAGGCGTTGAAGCCCAAGAAGCATTGTACGAAGGGGCAGTACCCTTTCACACCGCTGTAACCTTTCTGGTACACCGAACCCGATTGGGACCCCTTGATGAAGCGTGCCGTTTTCTGGAGTCTCTGTTTTTACGACCCGCGTGGGTGTCTAGGGAACAAGAGTATCCGTGGCGTGTCTGGGTGCAAACGTTTCCCATTAATTGGGAGAAGCTCCTGGCGAAACCGTTTAACAGAAGGCAAGTTTATCTCACCTCCGAGGTGCCAGGATTGATGCCGTTGGTCAAGACGCGCACGATTGATGAGTGGGGGTTAGAGTTGGTTGCTGATGAAGGCGGGACACCCATTTATCTGGATCTGTTCAAACAGCACAAGAATCTGGCACTATTCGGCACAACCCGATCCGGGAAATCCGTGATGGCTTCGGGCATCCTTACCCAAGCACTGGCTCATGGTCTTCCGGTGGTGGTTATGGACTATCCCAAACCGGATGGAACGAGTACGTTTACGGATTATACTCACTTTGTCGGCGGCAGCTATTTCAACGTTCGTTCAGAGGCGATTAATTTGTTTGAGCTGCCCGACCTTTCCCAGCTCTCACCAAAAGACCAGAATGATCGCTTTGAAGATTATAAGGATTTTTTGGTGTCAGCACTGATGGTGATGGTGGTTGGTGCAAAAGCTGGGGAGAGTGCTAGGGAAAAGGCGTTTTCGTCCACTGTGCGATCCATCCTGACGTTAGCGATTGATGGCTTCTTTAAAGACGAACTGATTCGCGATCGCTATGGGATGAGTTATCGGGCTGGTTTTGGTAGCCAAGAGTGGCAGAATATGCCCACCCTGCGCGACTTTGTACCCTTTTGCTCTTATGAGCGGCTGGAGTTGGATGGAAACAGCGGTGAGATCCGAACGGCGATGGAGCAAATTAAGCTGCGGCTTTCGTCTTGGATGGAAAGTCGCGTGGGCAAAGCGATTAGCCGTCCGTCTACGTTCCGCACCGACGCACAGTTACTGGTGTTTGCACTGGCGAATCTCTCCAATGACGATGATGCTGCCATTCTTTCGCTTTCGGCGTATTCGGCGGCGTTGCGACGGGCGTTGGCATCTCCAGCTTCAATTTTCTTCATTGATGAGAGTCCCATCCTGTTTGAATATGACGCGATTTCAAATTTAGTCGCACGACTGTGTGCGAATGGGGCTAAGGCAGGCGTCCGGGTAATTCTTTCTGGGCAAGACCCAAATACTATAGCGGCTTCTCCAGGGGGTGCCAAGATTTTTCAGAATATGACCACGCGCTTGGTGGGGCGGATTCAACCGACAGCGGTGGATAGTTTTGTCGAGATTCTCAAGTATCCCAAGGAGGTTATTGCCCGGAATGCTTCGGAGAGCTTTTTCCCGAAAAAAGAGGGAATGTACTCTCAGTGGCTGGTGGATGACAGGGGAACCTACACCGCCGCCCGATACTATCCCGGTTACGTGCTTTTGGCAGCCGTGGCGAATAATCCCGACGAACAAGCAATGCGAAGTGCAGCGATGAAGCGCCATGGCAATAAGTTTGTCGGACTTAATCAGTTTTCTCGCGAGTTGATCGCCTCAATTCGCGCTTCTTGAATAGTAACAAAGGAGGAACCGTTATGAACAAGGGACGTTATGCTGCAACGTTAGCCGTTGCATTGGTTTTATCGGCAATGAGTTCTCCCCCGGCTTTAGCCGCAACGGTAGATTCTAATCCCCTGTCTGGATTGCTTGATTGGCTCAACCAGCAAATTGCCGAAATTGAGAACTATGCCAATGGTATTTTACAAGATAAGGCAGAGGCATTGACGGAGGCGTTAGGGTCGGAATTTGATGGGATTGTTGGTGATGCGGCTGGCGTGCTGGGGTTGCCCGATCCGAGTCAAACCCGCCAAGCGGCTGAAGAAGCGGCGGCGGCTTCTGAAGGTGCAATTTATGCGGGCGATCGCGCGGCGAATGAGATCGACCGTCAGACCACTCGAGCCTCGGCTGCTGGCATTTTGAGTCAGGAGGGTCAGCAGCAGCAAAAAGCTGTTTATGAGCAGACCCAGCAGGCGGTTGATGCGGTGCAACAAGCCAGTGATCTGGCTCAAACCGAGGTAGTGACCCAAAATGTGATGAAACAGATTGCAATTCAGAATGCTCAAACGGCAAAAGTGATGGGCAGTGTGCAGTCGAACCTACTCAAAAGTAACGAGCAACAGGCACAAACGAATACCCAGCTTACTAATATCTCACGCACACTCGACGGTCAAACCCAACTTGAGAATGCTGACCGGGTGGGTGTCGGGTTTAGCAATTTGAGAATCACCTCTCAAGCCGGTTTATTCTAAGCGTCCAGAGTTGATGATGGTTGTTTTAATTCCGTTCATTGTTGCCTCGATTAATCCCAATTCCGGTGAAAGTGCCGCCAAAATCACCTCCGATGGAGCCTTGGCCGCTGAGTCGATTGCCGCTGCAATGGATCAGCTTTGGCAGGATGTGCTGGGCAATAGTGGCGGTTTGTATGCCGCGATCGCTAATTTAGGGGTACTGTTTGCAATAGGAACGCTGCTGATTTGGGCAGTGCAGTGGGCGAAGACTCTGTTGGAGGATGGAACCGGATCATCCTTTTCAGAGATTATCTGGCCCCTAGTTGTTGTGGTGCTACTGGCAAATGATGGGGGACTTTTAGCCACCTGTACGTTGCAGGTGCGCGGTATTATTAACCAAGCGAATCAAACGGTTTTGCAATCTACCTCTAGTTCCGTTCGCTTAGAGGAAGCATATCGGCAGATCGTTCAGGAAATTGGGGCTGAGGATGCATGTTGCTAACGGGGTTATTAGGTCCGTTAGCGGTGGGCGGGTCACTTTTACCCGTTGGCAATAAAGCAATTTTTGCTTGGCTAACTGGCTTTTTTTCCGTGGGAATGGTCAAGCTTTCTTTCAACATTATCAACGGCTTAGTTGCCGTTATGGTTCTGAATGCTGGGGATAGTGACCCGATGATTTTTGCCTTTGCCACTGGGCTAATTTCTCCCCTTTTATCCCTGGCATTAGCCGCCGGAGGAGGAATGGCAGTTTTCAATAGTCTTTCAACCCTGGCTACGTTTGGTTTAGGACGGTTGCTCCCCTATAACGTTCAGAAAACATTAATCCGATAAATTAAGCAGACAATGAAAGCAAGGGAACGCAATAATTATCGACTGCGCTTTCTCAGTTCACCCCAGGAAGCACGGTTTTCGTCTAGTGACCTTTTGGGTATTATTACGTTGTCCGCCATTGGACTCCATGTTTTAGGGTTTGGTGTGGATTTTTTGCAGTATTTAACCTATAAAAATCTCAGCCATAAACCTGCACCCACCTTAGTCCAAATGGCAGATGGCTCCTCTATTCATGTTGCCCCCCTAGGTTCTCTTGAGCGAACGCCAGAAGTGATTCAGGAATTTGTTCGCGCTACCTTGGCAATGTTAATGACGTGGGAAGGGACAGTGCCATCTCCGGCAGAAGGGGGTCAGGAGATAAAAGATAAGGGCGTGAAAATCCGTTCCCCTGAGGGGCGTCATGGCAAGGTGACAACACCTGCCTATCAAGCAGCATTTGCGTTGAGTGAAGACTTTCGCAAAGAGTTTCTTACGGAGGTGGCTCGTCTGACACCAGCTGGTGTTTTTCAAGGGGATACGCAAGTGATTTTTGTCCCCATTGATATTGGTAATCCGGTGAAAATTGAGTCGGGAAAGTGGCGAGTGCCAATTGTGGCGAACTTAATTGTTGTAGATAATACCAATGTTTTGGGTGAAACCATTGCCTTTAATAAGGATGTATTTGTTCGAGCCGTAACCCCTCCTCAGTATGCATCTCATCTTCAAGGCGTAGCCCAAATTGTTCAAGCCATCCGGACAAGTGGACTGGAAATTTATGCTATTCGAGATTTACAGCAACAGGAGCTTTGATGATGGTTCAGTTTCAAGAAATACCCGACAATGGTAATAGTGAGGTCGAGAATCCCCAAAACAATTCTGTTGATCAGTTTCCCCATAAAGTCGATGATTGGAGCGAAGAATCATTAGCGAAACTGATTGGTTTTGAGGAAGAAGATCCATCCAATCCGGCGGCTGTATCACCGGAACTATCGACTCAACCTGAGAATGGGAATAATCTAGAACCCGATAGCCCCATCTTGTCGGTTGAGGAGCTGTTTGATGAGACCCAACCCGAACCCCAACCCATGTCTCAAAAGGGTTGGTCTAAAGGAGCATTGGTTGGGTCAGGATTACTGGTAGTCTTCGTTTGTGCTGGGTTGGTTTTGAGTCCGATTATGGATGGAATACAACCTTCACCCCAGACGGCTTCAAAGCCGGAACCGTCGCCCACTCCTAAAGTGATGGCGGATGAACAAGGCAATCCTAATGGTAAGCTTAAAACCGAACTGGCTCTGTCGCAGCAGGCGGAAGAGTTAGAGAAAATTGATGAAGCACGCCAGCAGCGTTCTCAGGATGAGCGGGATGGGGTTCAACCTGGGGAAACGGAACAAGACCCAGAGAGTAAGGCACAGACTCCTCAGAGAGCGCCCGTTCGTCGAACACCACCACCAGCGCCAGCGCCCCGGCGAAGGGTAGCGAGAGCGACTGCTCCTCGTCCTCAGCCCAGGCGGTCATCCGCTCTGTCTCAGGTGACTACTCCAACGATGGCGACAGCCCCGTCGAGTCCTCGTTCTCAGGTGCAACCTGAGGTGACCCCAAGCCCTAAGCCGACTGATCCTATGGAACGCTGGACTACTTTGGCACAGTTGGGCAGTTACGGTCAAGTGCAGGCTGAAAACGGTGAGGCACAGGGGGTACAACTGTCTCAAGAAGGGCAGATGAGACGGGTATCGATGCCATCGGCTGATCCGGTTTTGCCCCAGGAGTCTGTTGTCATAGCCGAGGCGGTGGAAACCTTACCGCCCTCTACTGAGGGAGTGTTGGCAGAAGCCGAATCCAGAATTTTGCAAGGTAGACCTATTCGGCGAGCAACGGTGGGGACAATGGCATCAGGAGAACTGATGACTCCGGTTATCTGGTCAGGAGAAGGTAATACGGAAGGACGTTTTGTGGTCACGCTGAACCAACCCCTTCTGGATAGATTGGGGGTGGAAGTCCTCCCAGCAGGAACCCAGGTTGTGTTTGAGATTGCGAACGTCGCGGAGAACGGCTTGGTGAAAGCCAATGCTTTGTCTGTGGTTAAAGGCGATTGGGACTATGCCTTGCCGGACGGTGCTTTGGTGGTGCGCGGCTCTGGAGGGGAACCGCTGGTGGCTCAGGACTGGTTTGACCATGGGGATGAGATTGCCTCAATGGATGTTTCCACCGCATTACTGGGCGCTCTCACCCAGGTTGGGGAAGTGATCAACCGCCCTGAATCGCAAACCTCGACATCGATTACTAATGGCATCTCGTCCACCACAACCACATCGCAGACATCAGAACCTAATATTTGGGCAGCTGTCTTGGAAGGGGGAGCCACACCCATTCTAGAGCAAATTATGGAGCGTAATCAGAGTGCGATCGCTCGGCTGGATGAGATGGAAACCCTCTGGTATGTGGAAGCGGGAGCGGGAGTGCAGGTTTTTGTCAATCAGTCGTTTACGTTGTGAGAAGTTATGAAACTTAGAAATCTTCTACTATCGGGGATTGTTTCGGTGTCGGTTTTGGGCGTACCCAGTCTGAGTTTAGCCTCTACAGGAGTTCGCCAGATGAGGGTTAATGAGAGTTCGGTATCAGAAATAAGGCTTGCACCGGGGTATGGGATCAATATCAGTTTTATTAGAACTGGGGAAGTGATTGAAAAAGTCTGGCTAGATAACCCGTCTTGGGTGGTGCTGGATGTGGATGGCTGTTTGGCGGGGTTGGGTGAGTCGAAGTGTGAAGCCTCTTCTGCAAGGGTTTTGCATTTGCGCCGCATTGAGCCGCTTTCTATTCCTGGCTTACCGTCAGCAACAAGCGCTCAGTTAACCGTGATTACTCGTTCAGCTTCCTTTGAGCGGCGGTTGAGTGTGTTTCGTGTGGTTCGGGCTTCGAGTCCTCCAGATTATCACACGGTTGAGGTGGTTCCGCCCGGTGTGCCAGGGCGATTGGTCGATGTTTCGGCTCTAGAGCGGGGGCGTCAGGAGGCAATTCGCCAAAATTGGTTGGAGTCAGGGAGTCTTTTAGATCGGCGAATTGTGCAGTTTTTAAGTTTGTTGGCTGCTTATCGGTTAGAAGACGCTCGGCAAAAGGCAGGAATTTCTCTGGAGTTGGTAGAACGCCTGGAGCAGTTGGGTAGAGGTGAGGATTTGGGTTTTTCTGATGGGGGGAAGCCGTCTGTTGAGTTGCAGGGGGAACAATGATGAGAATGCGATCGCGTAATTTATGGGTTTGGCTGTACTTTTTCGTGACGGGTATGGCTCTGTCGTTGGTATTGTCTGGACTGTTAATTGTAGCGCAATCGTCCCCAACGATGGCAGTCAGTAGCAGTGTGCCGACGGTTGAGTTCGGGGGATCACGGGTTCCTTCTTGGCAGAGCATTTCCTTTGATCGCCTGCCGCCGATTGCGAGTTCGGGAAGTTATTACGCCTCATCTGATATTATCTCTCAGTTAGGGTACGATCCTTCTCGCTCTTGGACAAAGGGGCAGAAACCTGAAGAGTATTTGGCGCTAGGGGATTTTCAAGATTCGTTCAGCCTGGAGAATTTTGACCTGGATATTATCAGTCAAATTGTGGGATTGGATTTGGATTCGGTGAGTTTGGCATCCTTGGGTCTAATGCCGTTCCAGACTCTGCAAAGTTTGGTTGATGGGATTGAATCTTTGGCAGAATTTCCGATTCGGGAAGTCCTACCCGTACAGGATTTAATTGAACAAGCCGTTGGTCGGGTTAATGTGCATCAAACCATTGGGGAATTTCTGGAGAGAGCGCCACATTTAGGTGAGCTGGCTTTTGCCGATCTGCCCCTTGATGGATATGCATTGAGAGACATTCCCAATCTCGATATTACACCCATTGAGCGGTTTAAAGATTGGCAGAGGACTCTAATTGGAGACATTCCCGGTTTGAGCCAGGTGCCATTCAGTGACTTTCCCAATCCCCCAGCCGCCGTTGGGAATGGGGTGGGTATTGTGGATGTGGTTTTTGGAGCCGCAGAACAACAGCGCCAACGTACTATATCGGGCAGTACTATTGAAGGGTTTGAGGTGTCTTGTGAAGCAGGCTGCGCTCATGTCGAACTGTCTGGTACTGAGAGTATTTTAGGGCGTCAGTGGGTCAGCGGTAAATATCAGGAAACCCGAGGCGGTTTTGGTGTTTTAGCAGCGGTTAATGGTGGGAAAGAACCTGTGGGTAGACACCTATTTGGCGATGCCTTTAAGGTTGTGTTGTGGGATATGGATGAAACCACAGGGACAGCAACTAGCGCCATGTTTTTTAGAATGTGCCAGCGCGGAATTCCTGATTTGGGCTGTACTCCGTATTTTATTGGACCTCTGCATTTTATGACCTACCAGGAAATGGATTCGATTTTTTTGGGGCAGTTAGAGGCAGGAGATCCTTCAGTGGTTTCAACACCAACTCAGGTGGCTATTTCAGAAATGCAAGCTATTTCATCGAGTGAGTTTCAGCCTAATTCAAAACCGAGTACATCTGCGTCTGCGAAACGTCGTATTGGAAAGTCGTTTGTAGCTTCGGAAAGCTTGAGTTCATTTTTGCCACCGACACTTTCTTGCTCGAATCGATATCAAGGTGTAGTGCTGGATGCCTTCGCTGTATCGCTATCGCAGATTGAGGGGGATTATGACACGGTTGGTGTTTTCACCTGTGACAGCCAGGGTTACTGTGGACGTGGTTTGGGAGCGATGCAGTTTATGAGTTACCGGGATGATGTGCGCTCCAAAATCTTGGCAAAGTCTGGTGGAAAGCAGTTTTTAGCCAGACTTGATCAAGGGGAATCGGTGAGCCGAGAGCAGCTTTTGTATTATTTTTCACCCGTTGATCAGCAGGATTTGTTTGAGGCAGATGCCCGCCACTTGATTGATGTGGCATCTCAAGAAATAGACCCGAAAACCGGAGATGATTTTACCGACAATCGCTTACTGGAACGGATAGCTCAGATGCATTTTGGCGGGGTTGCTGTGCCAATTGATTCCCCCGCTACAGATATTCACCAAGAGTATTCGGTTCAATCCTACGGCTCTCAAGTTGCCAGGAATTATCAACGGGTTGTTGCTTCAATGGGTTGTCCTTGATTTGAGAAAGTAATGAGTGATGAAAAAAGGTTTTGAACGTTGGCAGTTATTAGCTTTACCCAAAAAGCTAGCTGTATTGGGGGTGGGCTGTTTAGTGAGTATCGGGCTAATTTGGATAGCTTTTTCAGGCTCTACGTCAGCTAATGAAGGATTTGTTCCCGCTGATCCGATTGTATCTGAGCATTTGTTAGAGCGGGTGATTGAAGAGAATTATTCCCAGGCGGGAGCTAAGTTGGAGCGCAAGAGTATGTTGGTGCAAACGGTTAAAAGTGAAAATAAGCTTTTCATTTTTGACCTGAATAATCCAAATAGTTGTGGCAGACAAGGCTGTTTGTATGTAGTGTATACAGCAGACGGTAAGCGGGTATTGAGTTTGTATCTGAAGCGCTCTTTACTGGAAGATTACCCGTTGTTTGCTGTCGAAAAGTTAGCTTATGGCGGGGAATTTCCTTGTTTAGTCGTTTCTCAGGTGGAGAAAAAGGCTGTCGTCTCGAATCGCTTTTGTTTTTCTCAAGGGTCTTTTGTGCCAGTTAATCGGCAGCGACAAAGCCGATATAATTCTAATTAGGGGCTAATGTTTGGGGACAAAAACGGTTTTTTGCACAACTAATTAGTCGGACAAAAAAACGGCACGCTGATTAAGTTTTGTGAAAAAGACTACAACTCTTACAAAGAAAGAATGACAAATAACGTTGCTCCTCGACGAAAGCCACTTCTTCACCGTTTACGTTAATTATGTCCACCTACTTACCATAAGCTTATGTTTCAAAAAGAATTGAAAAAGCCAGTCGTTCAGTATCAAATTGCTGGAGTTAGTCAGGAAATACCGCCGTCGTTGCAATTGGGATTGGAACAATTAGAAGACAAGTTTGTTTCCCCCTTGGGGGCAGTGCTTTTCGGTTGTACAGCACTTTTAGTGGCTGCTCATATTTGGGGTGTTAAAAAGGGTAAGGTGGCAACAGCCTATTGGGGGGGTTCTCAAGAGAAAGGAAAAGCGGCAAAAAAAGCGAAAAAGCAGATCAAAAATGTGGCGCGGAACAGTGTGGCACTCTTTATTGGAACGCCTGCATTTATCCGCTCTCATTTGGAACAAGAGTGGGTTCAAAGGGGGCGAGTTCGTCCAACTCGGCGCTGGGAAAAAGCACTTCGGGGATTGTTTAGCGCGTCGCCGACGCTGTATGTGCCGGATGCACAGCGGGGTATTTCCGTGTGTGGAGGTGCGGGGACGGGAAAAACCTACTCAGTGATTGATCCGTTGGTGCGTTCGGCGTTTGATCAAGGATTTCCAGTGTGTCTTTATGATTTTAAGTATCCGGCGCAGACTCTGCGAGCGGTGGCGTATGCGCTCAAGCGGGGTTACAATGTGCGGGTGTTTGCACCGGGGTTTGCTGAAAGTGAGAGTTGCAATCCTCTAGACTTTTTACGGGATGAAGAAGACGCTGTAGCGGCGGGTCAGTTGGCGGAGGTGATTAATCGGAACTTCGATAGGGGGGGAGCGGATAATGGCGATCGCTTTTTCTCCGAAGCGGGTGATACGCTGGTAGCAGGCGTTTTGATGCTGACTAAGGCAGTGGGACGGCTACGCTCTCCTCAATACTGTGACTTGATGATGGCACAGGCAATTTTGAGTCTCGACCAGTTGCCACAGCGCCTGGAGTTGGCATCGAAAAATGGAACGTTGAAGGTTTGGACGAGCCGACCCCTTTCTCAGCTTATCAGTGTTAAGGATTCGGAAAAGACAGTGGCGGGCATTTTGGGTACGGCACAGCGAATCTTTCAGCGTTTCCTGAAGAAAGACTTTGTGGGGGCGTTTTGTGGCAAGACGACGCTACCTTTGGATTTAGATGGGAAGCAGTTGATTGTTTTTGGACTAGACCGGAATAATCGGGATATTGTTGGACCCCTGCTAGCGGCGATTTTGCACATGGTTGTGGTGCGGAATGTTTCCCGCACTGTACCTCGTCAAGACCCGTTGGTAACAGTGTTAGATGAACTACCAACTCTATATTTACCACAATTAGTTAATTGGTTAAATGAAAATAGGGAGGACGGATTTTGTGGCATATTAGGCTATCAGAATTTGTCTCAGTTGGAGAAGGGGTATGGTCGAGAGCTAGCACGGGCAATTTTTGGGGGAACGGCGACTAAGTTTTTGTTTAATCCCCAGGATGGGGAATCAGCTAAGTTATTTGCTGACTATTTGGGTGAACAAGAAATTCAGTTTCGGTCGAAAAGCCTGACGCGCAGTGCAGGCAAAGGTGGACGTTCTCGCAGTTTGACTGACCACCATCAAAAGCGGTATTTATTGGAACCGTCCGAATTTCTGAAGTTAGGAACGGGTCGGGCGGTTGTGGTGAATCCGGGTTATCAACGGGGTCAAGAAGCTTACGTTCCTGTATTGCAGTCGATTAAGGTGCCGCCAGCAGATATTGCTCAGCAGAAATGGTCGGAGGGGAAATGGGATGTGATTAAACGGCGGTTAATTGAGCGCAATCATTGTTTGATTTCCGATGACGAGCGTCGAGAGCAGTTTGAGGAACGTCGCGCTTTGGCTGAGAAATTATTTCCCCTACCCCAAGTTAATCTGGAGGCTTATGAGGGTTCTGTTGACACAGAGACGAATTCTACAGGGTTTAGTTCTTCACTTGTCCCAGAAGCATTTTAAAGTGGAGGTTTAGGGGTCACAAGACGTAAAAAGAAGGAAGATTTACTAGCTGAATTTGACCCGTTTGAGGCAATTTCAGTAGATAGTCCGATTACTGGATTGGTGGTCTAGGTTTGAATAATGTCTAATTTTGAGAGTCATAGGGGTGTGATTGAACAATTGCTTAAAGGATTATCGATTGAATCCATAGAGGTTTTGCTGCGCTATCCCCAGTGGAGAGCGCGAGTCCTTGAAGCTTATCCTTGTTCCCCGTTGCCCATGGATTATTCTCCCCTAGTGGTTGAGGTATTTGACCAACAGGGTTTACTGGCTGGTCGAGTGGGTGATTATGGGTATTCAGTTGAGGTGTCATTCGACCATGTTTCTGAGTTTACTGCTTGGTATTTTGATGGGGAGTTAGTTCTCTTTCAGGGGGGTGGGGAGATAGTGATTAATCGCCTGTCATTGGTGAGTGTTGCGGCTCTGTTTGAGAGGTCAGATGAGCGGTAAAAGTAAACCGTTTTCTATCGAGGAGAAAGTCTGGGAAAAGCGTTAATTTATACAGGAGGTTTTATGTTTTCAGTGTCTCCAGGTAACGCGGCATCTTTCCAGGAACGTTATCAGCAACTTGTCGAAGCTTGGTTAAAGACGTTTTTGGACATGAATTTGCCGGAGTTGGAGCGAGATTTAGAGGATGAGTCAGCGAATGTGCAAATTGTTCAGACGGATGAAAATGGCAAGAAGGTTCTGCTTTATGGTAAAGATAAAAAGGGGAATTTTGTCAATGATTTGAAGCCTGAGCATATTCAGCAATTTGAGGGAATTCGTTCCTGGTCTAGGGGTGAAGGTGTTGAGAAGCAGGAAGGGTTGACGTTTCAAATCAATGGTCAGCCAATTCTTCACGTTGATTCACAGGGGCGGGCAACTACGTTTACGCCAGAAAAGGTTCAGGAAATGGAGGCAGGTGTTGAACCGAAAGCTGGGATGTCAGGGATGGCAGATGGTTTAATGTCGCCTGAATTGAACCAAGAGAGGGAGTCTGGAGATTCTCAAACTTTGGAGGATTTGACTGGGAAACACCTCAATCGCCAGGAACGCAACGCGCAGTTAGAAGTTTTAGCGGAACTGATGGTACCGTTGGTATTGGAGCAACTTAAGCGCGATCGCGTGAGCCGGGAGGACAATCAGCCGCAATCAACGAAGGAGGCACAACCGGAACTGTTTGAAGGGTTCTTTTCGGTTAGTCCCAATCAAGGAGTTGAGAGAACTCGAAAGGAACCTGGAGAGATTCATCCAAGTGTACCTCATCGTTCTGGGGAGTCGGTAGGGAGGATAAATCGGCAACCGACAAAGAAGGGTTTGGATGCGGTGATGGAGTCTGTTGAGCGATTGCCGGAGGCTTCGGTTAAGTCTCTGATGCAGGGGTTGACCTCCCAGATGCAGCCGCCGCCGTTGTCTCGTGATTCGTCGATTTCTGAGGTACAGGAATTGGTGCGGGAACGCTTGGGCAAACGTCACAGAGATAAGACTCGTTGGTGGCAAACGCTATCGGTGACGGTGCAATCCTCAATGGCTAAGGTGCGCGGTTATTGGCAGCAGTATCGAGCCGCATCTACGCTGAAGCGGTTTGCTCATCAGATCCAGTTGCGTTCAGGGCAGATTTATGAGGGGGCTTCCTATCGTCTATCTAAGCAGGGGTTAAGGTACAGGCTTGCTGATCAACAGAATAATCCCCTGATGGAATTTGATGCAACAGTTTTGGGGGTTAGGGTGGATCAGAGGTTGCCACCATTAGCTGAGGCGGATTTGGCACAGGTGCAACAGTTGGAGGCTTCTGTGGCAGCGTCTCGGCAGCCTGAGGGCGGGTTTCGGTCAATGGCAAGCCATGAAGCTGATTATTTGGCACGGGTGAATCGGATTACCCAGGCTTTGAGTGATTATGCCGCGACTCAGGGCGGGAATGTGCGGATTGATGGCAAGTTTTCCTATAAGTGGCGGGCTACGGCTGATGGTCGAGTACGCATCGATGCTAAGGATGGGCGCGGAGCGTTGCTGGCTAAGGCTGGGGGGGAGTTACGCAGCCGCATGGATGAGAAGGATTTGGTGCATTTTGAGCAGGTTTTGAAGGCGCTGGTTGTACAGACTCAACCTGAGTCGGGGGTGTCTGTCGGGAAGCCAAGTCGGAAGATGCAGTTGGAGATGGATTGATTATGAGTTTAGCTGAAGTTACTGTGGCGATTGAGTCGGGTTGTCATGTTGTTTCGCTACAAGCGTCGTTAATTGAGCGGGTGAATGTGATTCGGGCGATTGAGCGGGAGTTAGCGATCGCGTTTGGGTTACCTTGTTATTTGTGGAATTTGGGAGCGGGGCGTTTTCAGGAGTTGTCGCCGTCTGTTTCCCGTCAGGGGAATTCGGATGTGTGCGGTGTGGAGCGATCGCAGCCACTGGATGTGCTGGAGTTTTTGTCTCACCAGCCTGGGTCGGGAGTCTATATTTTAGAAGATTTGCATCCGTTTTTGGATCAGGAAGCCGATGATGTGCCATCTCGGATGGTGGCGGGGCGAGTGGTGTCTCGGCTGATTAATATTGCTTCGGATCGGTCGGGGGGTTCGATATATCTGATTTTACTGGGGTTGCAGAACGTGGAGCTGCCAGAGGTGATTAGGAGCCTGATTCCGGAGGTTTGGTATCCTTTGCCGGATTATCAGGAGAGAGAGGCGATGCTGCGCCAGTTTTTACCTCAGATTGAATCGGGAGTCGATTTAGAGATCGTTCCTACATTAGCGCAACGAGCCGGTGGGCTGTCTATTGAGGAGATTAAAATGAGTTTGCGCTTGGCTGTAGCGAAAAGTGGTGGTTCTTTGGCTTCAAAGGGGGTGGGTTTACTGCTGGATTTTAAGGTGGAGCGCTTGAAGCAGTTTGATTTGGCGTTTACACCCTCACCCGATGTGTCGGATTTTGGTGGGATGGATCGGATTCGGGACGCTATTGATGGGGTGAAGCGGGATTACACTCAGGCGGCTAGGCGGTTGGGGATTCCTTTGCCCAAGGGGTGGTTGCTGGTGGGTCCTCCGGGGACGGGGAAGACGTTGGTTTGCCAGTTCTGTGCTAGGATTCTGGAGTTTCCCCTGATTAGCGTGGATACGGGTGCGATCGCGGCGGGCGGTGCGTCTTATTTGCGGCGGTTAATTGACCGGGTGGAGGCATCGGCACCGGCTGTGGTTTATTTGGATGAGTTTGATAAGCTGTTTCCTGATCCCGGTGTTCCGGCTGATGTGAAGCAGCGCCAGGTGCTGGGATTTCTGCTGACGTGGTTACAGAATAAGGTTTCTCAGACATTTGTGATTGCTACGCTGAATCGGTTGGATGCTTTGCCGCCGGAGTTAACACGCTTGGGGCGGTTTGATGAGATTTTCTATGTGGATTTCCCCCAAGCGGGTGAGCGTAAGGATATTTTACACTTACATTTAGCACGATTTGACCGCCGCTATCGCCATGGCTCGGTGTTGACGATGAAGGAATGGCGGATTCTGCTGTCTCGCACGGTTAATTGTACGGGGGCTGAGTTGGCGGGGATGGTGGAGAAGGCAGCTAAGCGGCAGTTCCATGCTGGGGCGAGGGAAATTGTTTTGGGGTTGGATGAGCTGATGGCGGCGCGGGAAGAGATTACTCCGCTGTATATGGCGGATACGGATCGCCTGCTGCGGATGCGGAATGCGGCAAAACGGATGGCGACTTCGGCGGCGTCTGTGGATGATTCAGCGTATGCGCCACCGCCGATGACGTTGTGGGGGAATGTAGAGGGGGATTCGAGTGTTTTTTCTTCAGGAACAGATGTTAATGCCATTCTCCCTGAAGGGTAAAGGCTGCCCAATAATAAGGGTTTTGCCAATCAACATTACTTTGCCACATGGCTAATTGTGCCTGTCGCAAGGCTTCGGCTGGAGGCAGATTTTCTTGGAGATATTTTTGATAAAATTGGCTCATTAGTTCAGCAGTTGATGCATCATTAACGTTGTAGAGTTGACCTAGACTGTTGAGAATGGCGACTTCTGTGGCTTTGGCACTTGCTTGCAGCCATCTATGATGTTTGGGTTGCGATCGCAGCTGATAAATCCCACAGACGGGCAGTTTCATCACCACATCTTCCCTGACAAGAGACAAGGTTTAACTTGTAATCTTTTTTAAAGAACCATCCAACCTTCTGGCTATTGAAGTCAACTTAACGGTTCACTGGACAGTTGAAACCGCTGCTACACTTGCCTTACATCCGCCGGAGTCTCCCCTCGAACAACACTAATCGAACAACACTAAGGGCGGCTGCCCATAAGTTATACAATAACAGTAAGAATCGATACTCAAAGGTTATACCGTGCCAAAACTGACGATTGAAGTCCCTGAAGAAAACAAGGAGCGTCTGCAAACGCTTCTGGTTCGTAGCCAAGCAGGTGAACTGACGCCGAGTGAACAACAGGAACTTAATCAGTATCTAGCGATTGAGGACATTGAGGAGACGAGAGCATTTACACCGTCTCAATCTTTGGGTTCAGGGTATCACGATGATAGTTCGCCCAACCTGTTTACACAGAACAGTTCTCTAACACAATCGGTGTCAGAGGTAGGAATGATGGGACAGTCATTGGCAAAGGGAAACCAATCCCCTGATACCCCAGAAACCTATATCAGGCTGATTCTGGAACCTCAACACAAGAAAACTCTGGAAAAGGCGGCGGCTAAACGGTGTTTAACTCTGAGTGAATATTTACTTGAACTTGTTCTGGATGCAGCGACTCAGGAATTAGTGACTCCAGAACCCATGGTTTTAGATGAACAAGACTGGGATATCTTTGCCTCTGCTTTGAAAAATCCACCTGAACCCAATAGGGTTTTAAAAGAGGCGTTTAAAAGGCATCAAAATTAATCGGGGAATGGGTAACTGTATGACAGAAATGGTGTAGCATCTATTGTTTTGTAAACAGGAATCGTCTTGAGGTGACATGGATATTTAAACCGATAGATAACTCGGTAAACCGGGATAACTTTGACTGCGGCGTTCCGGAATTAAATGACTATCTTAAAAAATATGCTAAACAAAATCATCAAAAGGGTATCGCTAAAACCTTCGTAGCCATTCCCGAAGAGGGAGAACCGAATGTTGCGGGTTATTATTCGGTGAGTATGTCAGAAATTCAACGGGAGTTGATGCCGAAAAGTTATGGGAAAGGATTGCCTCGTTATCCGGTTCCAGCGATGCGGATGGGAAAACTGGCAGTTGATTCCTCTATGCAGGGTAGGAAGTTGGGAGAAGCTTTGCTGATGGAGTGCTTGCGTCGTGCGATTCGCCTTTCTCAGGATGTGGGTATTTTTGCGGTTGTGGTTGATGCACTGAATGAGGAGGCTAAGGGGTTTTATTTGAGATATGGTTTTATCGCGTTACAAAGTAATTCGCTTTCATTATTTATTCCTTTGAAAACAGTATCAAAGGCTTTGGGTTCGTAGTGAAGGAACCTTCGCCCATTGCCCATAATTGCAATCCTGCAATAACAGAGGTTTCAGGTGTTTTTATTAGGGGTGTTTGACCGGAAATGATATTAATTGTCTCCGCAGTGCAGAGACAATTTCTGGGTCATGTTCTTTTTAGCAAATCCTGTGACTAAGCTGTTCGGCATTTAAACCTTAATGTCAATAATGGTGAAATCCTTGTAGTGCGAGCATCTTGCTCGCTACTAATACCCAATTTAAATGCATGACAGCTTATATCCCAATTAAGCCGCGATCGCTCTCTTCTGGGAGCCTATCATGAAAGAAAGTCAGCTAGAGGATAGCTGGGGTTGTCAACCACGTTACAACTTCTGTTCAACGTATAAGTTGGTGGATACAATTAAACTGGGCGCACGTCGGTGCGCCCCTACATAATGATGGCATATTTTGATTTAACGCCATTCTCCCTGAAGGGTAAAGGCTGCCCAAAAATAAGGGTTTCGCCAATCAATATTTTCACTTTGCCACATGGCTAATTGTGCCTGTCGCAAGGCTTCGGCTGGAGGCATATTTTCTTGGAGATATTTTTGATAAAATTGACTCATGAGTTCGGCGGTTGAGGCATCATTTACATTCCATAATGAAGCAATGATTCTTGGTGCGCCTGCATACATGAATCCTCTTGTCAATCCCACAATCCCTTCTCCTTTGATATTTTTCCCACTACCTGTTTGACAAGCGCTTAAGACAACTAATTCGGCGGGGAGATTTAGGTTGAAAATGTCATTTAGGCGTAAGAAGCCGTTTTGTGGGTTGCCTTGTTGGTCTACTAATGATACGACTAATCCTGATAGTTCGGGGTACTCACGATTGAGGATGCCATGGGTGGCAAAATGAATAATTTTATAGTTGCTTAAATCGGGACGTTTGACTTTGAAGCGTTTTTGTGAGAGTTTCTCTAGGTTAGGGAGAATCAGTTTTGTCAGTTGAGTAGAGACGGGTAGGATTTCATCAAAGGTAGCACTAGAATCGGTGGTGAATCTGAAGAAGGATTGGGCGGCTGTTTCAATTTCACTTCTGGGGGGAAGTTGATAACTGGTAATGCTATCTTGGGTAATTGCCCACAGATATGTAGAGTTGGTAATAGTCTTGGTTATGGGCGAAGTAGGATTGGCGTAGTTGTTGGCTGGCGATTTGGGTGCGGAGTTGCTCAATTATAGTGATGGCTGTTTCGATTTCGGTTTTGGCAGCAGTGAGGTTATTTTGTTGGCGGTTGAGGGTGGCTTGGTTGTAGAGAATGTTGGCTTGTGCGGTTGGGTAATCGAATTGTTGGGATAAGGTTAAGGCTTGGTTGTAGTAGTCTTTGGCGGTAGACTCTTGACCGGATGCGGCGTGTACTTTGCCGATTTGGTTGAGAATTGTGGTTTGTTTGATTTGGTCGTTAAGGTGTTGGGAGATAATCAGGGCTTGGTTGTAGGCATTCAGGGCAGTTGACCAGTCTTTAGATGTGGTGTGGATGTTGCCAATGCCGATTGCTAATAGAGCTTCGGCGGCTTGGGCGTGGTTGTTATCTTCACGATAGAGTTCAAGGGATTCTTCTAATTTTTGAAGGGCAAGTTGTCTCGATTCGATAGTACCTTGTTGGGTGAGTTGAATTCCTTGGTGAAAGGCTACTTCAGGAGCAGAAATCTGCATTCCGGCTGATATATCCCACAGGCGGGCGGTGTGATCATGAGCAGCAGTCAGGATTTGGTTTCCGTCCGGGCTGAATACTGCACTATTGACTCTACTATTATGCTGGAACACGGCTAGAAGATTACCTTTTGTATCCCACAGGCGAGCAGTGTTATCATAACTAGCAGTGAGGATTTGGTTACCATCAGGGCTAAATACTGCACTGGTGATAAAACCATCATGCCCTCGGCGGAACTTGGCTAAGATATTCCCAGAAGTATCCCACAAGTCGAAGCTTTTAGTTCCGACTGTGAGGAGTTGGTTGCCATCAGGACTCAATACCAGACTGTTGACGCCCTGAGCATACACTCGAAACTCGGTTAGAAGATTACCGTTTATATCCCACTGGCGACTAGTTCCATAACTGCTGGTAGTGAGAATTTGGCTGCCATCAGGACTAAATACTGCGCTGTTGACAAAAGACTTATGCCCTCGGAACTCGGTTAGAAGATTGCCTTGAGTATCCCATAGGCGGGCGGGAAGACCTGAAACAGCGCCTAGAAGCGGGTTTAGCGTCTCCTGACCCGCGATCGCGCAATTAGCGGCTGAGGTCAAATTAGCACGGCGACTGGGTAATTTCCTGCGAATTGATCAAACTTTGGAAATTGATACCAGCTATGTGACCTATGCAGAATACCACCTGTTTATTAACGCCCTAGAAAAGACAGGTGAACATGATCAACCCAACCAGGAGTCAACCCACCCATTTACCCCTAAAGAGGCTGAAACACCGATTCAGGGATTAACGATTACCCAGAAAAATCGGTTTTGTGCATGGCTAAATTGGCACGTTCGGCTTTCGGGTGCAACGGGATCTCTATACCCAAGTTGGCGGTAAACCCAGAGATTATAACTATAATACCTACAAACAATTTAGCGATCGCGTCGGCTGGTATGTTCCCGAAAAAGACGAATGGCGAACTCCAGCCGATCTCACCTTCAGTCTCAATGCACCTCCAGGACATCTCCCCTGTGGCGGTTGGCTAGACATGGGGGGGTCTAAATCGAATCAAACGCCACTTTTCGCAGGTTGGGCAATTTTAGTCACGCTGTTCTGGCGCATTTAATCATCAAGTCTAATCATCAGGGGAGATGAACAACGTCCTAATATTCAGGTCAGTAACCCTTGTAACCTAACATCATGTTCAACTTTAATCAAACATCTGACAATAATATCAGCATGACACAAGCGCGGGGTACACCAACACAAAAGTCTGATTTTCTTACCAGCTTTCAACTTCTGCCAAAGCTGTTTTAATTCATTAACAACTTGGCTAGCCGTTGGATGTTTGAACCGTTTGGCTACGGTGTATCCTTGTTGAGTCCACCTCTGGAGTGAAACCTTGCTGTTGGGATTGTGTTGATTCAGTTTAATCATTTCCCACAACCACTGTCTGAACGCTTCAACTACCGCGTCTCTGTCCATTTTAGCAGTAATTTCAAAGGGATTTCCCAAGAAACTGGCTCTATCCACCCGAATATCTTCCCATCCTAGTTCTGGACTTAAGGTTTTACCCAAGGCGGCAACTTTAAGGTGTTGGTCAAAGCTCATGATTAATGAGTTGGCTAACTGTTCATCAAAAAAAAGCGATAGCTAAACTCATCCTAGTAGAGACGTAGCCTGCTACATCTCTACGGGAAAAACAAATTATTATTGAGCCAACTGATTATCAGCATTAGAGTTATGGGAAAGGTGAAGGACTTTCTGTCCAACAGGAGTAGCATTGGATTCCGCCATCACTAAACAAGCATCTTTTATTCGTTGATGCAAACTGATGTGGGCAAAGCTTCTCAAAATAGCGATGGCTTTAGTGTTTCCCTTGGTTCCAAAATATTCCCACACTACTAACCAGTCGGAAAATTTCAGAGCGGAAACCTCAAAAATTCCGTCACTGTCTTGGTAGGCGAGGTTATAAATTCGACCGCTGTAACCCTTTCGTTTAAGCGCTTGATTTTTGCGGCTAGAATGGCTAAGGTTCAACAACCAAGTGGGTTGACTCCCTAGGGCAGTCAATCCTTCAAAAATGTCGATATAGTAGTTGGTCGTTTGAACAAAAATGGTAAGTTCAATTTCTTGGTTTAGCTGTATTTTAAAGGATTTAGCCAGTTGTTGGGGATGAACAAAACTCAGTTGTTTTTTAGGCGGCAGAATGGAGTTTCTATCCTTAGCGTTGAGAACTTGAATCGGTTGTTCAGCTAAAAAGAGCGCCAGTAGCTTTTTCTCTCGTTCTGGCAGCTGTCCCAATGAATTGAGATGACTCCAGAAGGCGATTACTGTGGGTAGGGGATAAAGGGTTGATTGACGCTTATTCGGAAGCGTTACCAGGGTTTTTTCAAGGTGATTGGAATTGATAAATGAAAGTGCCACTT
Organism: Coleofasciculus sp. A1-SPW-01; assembly: GCF_040217205.1. Taxonomy (NCBI): domain Bacteria; kingdom Bacillati; phylum Cyanobacteriota; class Cyanophyceae; order Coleofasciculales; family Coleofasciculaceae; genus Coleofasciculus; species Coleofasciculus sp. A1-SPW-01. The sequence continues at coordinate 25,217 of NZ_JAVJNP010000172.1, forward strand.
TTTGGCATTCTCTGCCGGGATAAGGAACGATTTGATTTAAGGACAAGAGAACGTGATTATCGGCAAGTTGGTAAGCTGTAAAACTTTCATGTCCCGATAGAAAAGTTTTGAGTTTAACTTGGGGAAGTTGCGGATCTACAGGTGTTGAAGAAAACCTCTTAGAGTGCGTTTTTCTGAACCGTTTCATGGGATTACGTTTGCCATTGACATCAAGGTATACAACTAACGTTACAAACGCCAGGTTACAGGAATTGACAGCCGTTTTCTGTCTGGTCACGGATTTGTCACATCGTTGTCACAAGTGTGAATCAATCCTTAAGATTTTTCCTCGTCCACGGTGATTATTAGGGACAGGGCATGGCGTTCCACAATACCCTACCTGGGGATAATTTCTTCGTCATTGATATCAATAGATTTTGGCGTAAAGGCTTAGAGGGGGATTGAAAGAAAAGGGAACGGAAGCAATTAATAACCTGTTACAGTTCCCAAAGATTAATTTTTTGTTACTAATTGCCATCCAACAATTTACCAAGCTTATAACTCAGGCAAAACCTCTTTCTGAGTCATCGGGTGGAACGCTTGCTTTTCGGCTGACGAAAACTTGTCAACGGATGGCGGTTTACCCTGATAGGCTTTGTAAAGTAATCCGCGATCGCCATTAGCATCCAGAATCTTGAGGGACTTTTCCCGCTCAGTATCGGTGTAGATCGCAATGTAGTCACAACCAAACCGACTGATTCTCCGACCCTGACTATCGGGGGAGATAGGATTGAGGAGAGAAAAAGCAGCTTTAACCATCTGTTTTTCCCAGTCAGGGCGTTGGTAGGTTGTTTCAGTACCGGGGCTATCGGGGGAAACCCGTTCCAACTTCTGCGTCCCATCCTGTCCCATCTGTGCTTCTGGGTCAAATCGATACCCTTGGCGCTTGAGTTGATCCGCGATCGCCACCGAGAGTGTCTCAATCTGCTGCATGAAATTGTCACGATTAGAGGGATCTAACCCATGGGAGAGTAGCGTTCGCTCATTGATCGTTTCCCGTAACTCTTGGATAGTGTGGTGCAGCAGGGCAATTTGCCGATTTTGCAGATCAACTTGAGTTTTAAGCGCAGCCACAGTTTCTTGGAGTTGTTCCACCTCCTGGGGTACCGAAACAGAAGCATCTTCAGGAGTTACCTGGGGAGTCGGTGGGGTTTCCGGTAACCGTTGAGCCGCTCTAGCCGCTTGTTTCGCCAACTGGTCACACCGTTCATTTAAAGCATTGCCCGAGTGTCCCTTAACATGATGCCAGGAAATCTGATGGTTTTGACTGAGTTCATCAAGGCGCGTCAGTAAATCTTGGTTCGCTTTGCGTTTGTTGCCTTGCATCGCCCCAATTAAATAGTTAGAATCCGTGTGGATTTCCACCTCACAGGTATCTTGAATCGCTTCCAACCCCTTAATTGCCGCAAGGATTTCCATACGGCTGTTAGTCGTCTGTTCAGAATCAGCGCCTGATAGTTCTCGAGTCGTCGTTTGACCCGTTTGAGGGTTGGTGTAGGATAGCACTACCCCCCAACCGCCCTGTCCAGGATTACCCAAGCTAGAACCATCGCAGTACATGACAACTTTTTTCTGGGGTGATGGGTTGTCGAGGCTCATATCTGGCTTCTTAACCGCTTGGATGTAATTGTCTTTGGTTGATTCCAGTTTATATCCCTGCTGTTTTAAGTACTCCTGTACCAATTTATCTGTACCTTTGGCATTACCAACCACAAAAGCGCTACCTGCCTTGATCGCTTTATCCAAAAAGGGTTTGTAGTGAGAATCAAACCTGTGCTGGATTTGCTCAGTCGTCACCCCCCGCCACGGACCGGAGCCACTAACCATGATAATATCCTCCGGTGAGTATTCCCCCGTATTGGCACGCTCGCCCCAAGCGTGGGCATAATTGCGGGTGCTAGAGGGAGTTGCAGCAGGTGCAGCACTTTTGCCGATAAACTGAGTTGCCACATCTGCCATGGCGATATCTTTTTGCTGATGAGTGGCGACGGCTGAATTAATAGGTTGTAGATTTTCCAAGGGGTTCGGTTGCATAAGCACGTTTTTGTTAACCCAGATTTCGGGATAGTTGAGGCTGTCGCCTTGGATTTTCAGCTCGGCGGTCGTCGCTGGGTTATTGTGTAAGGTAGCGGTGAAGCTAGCGCCTCTTTTAAGTCGTCCCCCAGCCAACAGTTTGTTTCTATCCTTAGCATCGATAACCCCTAAAATTTTGTCGCCAATTTTAGCAACAGGAACCGAGGATGTCCTACCGCTTTTTGTCGTCGTGGTTTTGAAGTCAATCGTCAGGGTAACAGCTTGCCCAGAAAAGTCATGTCCGGCAAAATCATGCTGTCTAAGCTGACCGATTTTAATCCAGTTTCCTGGGGACGTCGTAGCGACGAGGGTGGCACTTTCAGCGGGGATTAGAGTTCCTTTGCCCATCGTACCAATCGGAAGTTGATAATCCTTTTCCGAAAAGGGACTCACTTGCTTACCATCGACGACAAGTATCCGCTTCCCCCAGTTGGGATGGTGGTTCCTCGTTTCCAGTTCGACAGAAAATTCGATGTCTTGATGATTCAATTGCTGACCCCATTCATTGGTAGGGTGGTGTATACCGGATAGGGTGAGAGTGCTAAATTGAAACGCCCGGGCGCGATCGGCGACAAGTTCTGGGAAAATGTTAAACGCGGCACTAGCCCTACTATACTGTTCATAGCCTTTTTGGTCGCTAGAGTGAGTACTATGCCAAATGGCGGCTTGGAGTTGCTCCTGTTCGTGGGCGTGGTTGGTTCGTATCCTGTCGGCGTAGGTTATCGCTTCTTTGAACTTGGCAGCAATTTGTTCTGGGGTGATCCCCTGTTGGAGTTTAATGTTAGCACCTTTGAGAATCATCCCATCTCGCAACCCCTGTTCGTTGACACAATTGAAGCTAACTGTACCCAGGGGTAACCAAGCAGAAGTAGGATGACCTTGGCTATCGAGAACCTGGGCTTCAGCCATGAGTGGGTGCGGCGTTTTCGAGGTTCTGTGGGGGTTGTCACTCAGGCGGATGGTGAGGGATTTGCTAGTCCAAACGTTGGGATGATTGTATTGGATAAGATTCGTGAGGGTAATTGACTTGCCAGATGTGGCTGAGGTGGCAATTAGTTGAGGACCCGGTTCATTTTGAGCTTGGTTCTTTAATGCCACGGCACTGGCATAGAACGAATTGTAGGTGCTGACGATTTCCTGAGCAAGGCGTTCCTGGTGTTGGGTGTAATTTTGGTCAAAAAAGTTGGCAAATTGATGGGTGGGAAGGGATTCAAGTTGATGTGAACTCCAAAATTGATTGGCAAGTTGAATCATTCTGTCGATGGGAGAATAGTTCCCACTTTTCATCGGGCGACTGTCGAAAGCTTCCAGGGATTTTTTATCTCGAATCCACTCCACATCTCGGACATTGAGAATGGTGCGGGTAAAGGTGAGAATATCTTGATTGGGGCGAGCGGCACTTTTTGCACCATCGACAGCCGTTTGCAGTTCGTTGGAGAGAACGTCCACGGTTTCAAAGAATAGTCGTTTGGCAATCTGGAGTCGGTTTTCAATTTCATCAGAGTCAAATTGAGGAGTATAGGTGGCAAGGGTGTTAAGCTTTTCTTGAAGCGATAAACAGGGGGGTTTTTTGGCATCTGGAATGTCAAGGTGGTGAATAGCTTCGCCGTTAGCCAGGATTTGGCGAAATTGATGGGCGAGATTTTGCAAATAGCCGCGTTTTTCTGCTGGGGGAAGGGATTGGGTTTCGCATTCGAGGGTGACAGCTTTTTGGATATCGTTGGCGATGATACCAATTTGGTTAGAACTAGCGGCTAGGGCGATTTCGGCAAATGTGGAGGCGATATATTCTTGTTTTTCTGCTTTGATAACATCGGCGTGTCGGTTAAGAGGATGCTGCTTTTGTTCTACTTCAGCCGCTAATGTGGGGTATTCTTTGGCAAGGGAGTAGGCGAGGCGGTCACCATCAAAGTCGGCTTGTAAGTAAGTAGCGGCGGTTTCTGGGTGAATGTGAACGGTACCCTGTTCCTGTTGAAATTCTTTCAAATGCCGATTGGTGAGGATAATTACACCATTGGAGTTGACTAAGGGAGAGCGAGTAACAATGAGTTTTTCTCCTTGTGCAATATAAGGAACACAGATTTCATCTTTTTTTAGGTCGAGACTGGGTTGAGCTAATCCTGACTGGAATTCTATAGCCCGTCCAGTGGCAATGTCCATCCATTCGTTACGGATGAGTGTTCTGAGTTTACTAACAATATTGGGATGTTCCAGCAGTTGGGGATGATAATCTACACAGTTCTTTAAGATGGAGTAGAAGAATTGGCTCGATGATTGGTTTTGATGGGATTCGGGTTCGGAGTCGAGGTTTTCTTCTTGGTCGATGTTTTCTATAAGCTGGAAAACCTCATCGAAGTTTTTCAGGTCTATGGGTTGGGAGTTTGGTGTTTGTTTATCTGGATTGGCAGAGATTAGCTGCAATCGCTTGGCGTGTTTTTGTAGGAAGTACTGAGCAATTTTTCTGGGGTCAGATTGGATAGCGACAAGCTGTTCAGCTTTCTGATTCAGCCGGGGAATGATATCGGTTTCAACAGCTTGAGGATAGTTGACTAAAACCTGAGTGCCAAGGCTGTGCTTGCCGTATCTGGCTAGAGTTTTGACGCCAATGCCAACGGTTAAAGTATACTCTCCAGGTTGAATTTGAGTAGCGTCTTTGCGACCTTTGAAAGAGCTAGTCGCCAGGACAAGGTCGTAACCTATTTTAACCTGAGTTTGTCCTCCAGATAACTGGGTTATTTTAGGCTGACCCAGGGTTTCCAGTTGGCGACTGGGGGCGAGGGTTCCTTTGGCAATGCGATGAACGTTGTTATTCTCTTGAGGCTTGATACCCAGGCGGAATTGGAACGGAATTGTGGTGTTTCCTGTCAGTTCTTGAGCGAGGTCTGTTCTCATTCGCCCGTAGCAGTCACCAACCAGTTTTTTGCCCTGGGAAAGCGGGATAATCTCTCCGTTTTCACCTGTTTCGTCATCGACGACAAGGATGCGAAGATTTTGTAGTTCTTTGAAATCTTGGCAAGGGGTGAAAATGAGAGAGCCGTAAGCCGCCCCGTCGCTCATTTGGGGATAAACTTTTTCCCTCACTTCATCTGAAGCAAAGTAAACTTTGAGTCCGTTGGAAAATTGAGGACTCATCCCCTCTAGGCGTTGTAAATCCTCAGGAGTTGTACTCTGTTCGTAGATATGTCCGATGGCAAATTTTGTATCGGCAAATAAATATTCAGCCAGGGAGTTGTTGAGTTCTTCTTTAACTCCGGTGTCAATCTGAAGTTTTGTGTCAAAATGGTTAAGGATAATCATCATACTTCATTGGAGAATATGTCAGAGTTAGAGCGTTGGATCGCACAAGATTATTACACCGATGGACAGATGAAACTGTCTACCCGCGAACGGATGTTACGCCATGGTTTAAGTAGGGAAGAGATTGACCAAATTGAGCAAATTTGGATTGGTCATGGTGAAATTACATCATCGTACCTAATTCCTGATGACGGACAATTGGCGTTGCCTAAGCCTATGCAGATCCAAGGTTTAGATTTAGAAGAGGCGTTGTCTCAGGGTTTGATTGAAGCTGATGAGATTGAATACCAGACGCCGATGAAATACGAACCGAAGTTTTATTCAGAAGCGGAAATAGCGTCTTGGGAAGAGTTTTAGAGAGGCTACCATTTTATCTTGAGGCGGTATCTTGAATAGATGCCGCTTGGTGGTGTGGAATGTATGCATGGAGGTTATCGAGTCTATCAGCATCTTCAGTGTAGTCTTCGGCAAAGTTATTAAAATTTTTGTTTTCTATCTTTTGATGGATATCAAGGGGCAGATTTAGGCATAGAAGTTGAAGGAAGCTGATTCAGGTTATGGGTTAGAGATAACTTTTATCTCTCTATCTTTGGGACTAACTCGTATGGGGGTTGAATTGGAGTTTATTTGAGGGAGATAAAATGGCATAACCCAATTTAGTGAAACCTTTAATTCATGATGTTTAGAAATAAAAATGATATAGGCTTACTCCAGATAATAGCCAGCCTCTTGTCTGGAAAGCTTTTGTCTGGTTTATTGGTTTTAGGGATTATCGTTGGTGTCTATTCTGGCACAAGGTTAAGGAACAGAGAAGATAATCTCTATAAAAATATCAACCAACTGTCGAGTCAAAACACAAAAGAAAAGAGTCAGGCTCTCGTTGCTTTATTTAAGGAAGAAAAGCTACTGAGTCATTCAACTCGTCCTGACAACGATGAAAAGTTAGACCTTATTTATCAAGAAATTTTACAGGTAGATCCCAAGAACGTTGACGTTTATATAAGAATGGCACTGCGTAATTTAAAACAAAGCCAAGCAACTCGATACGAAAGTAAGACAGAGGCAGAAAAATTAAAGCAACAAGGAATAAGGAACTTGGAGACGGCTAGAAAGCTTTATCAGGAGAAGGGGTGGAGTAGCAAGGAAGAGCAAACAGTTAAATTGATTGAAGATATCAACAATGGCGTGGCGTCGTATAACTGGTGTTTTCCTACGACGTTGGCCGATCCCCTAAGGGCAAAATGTGGTAGTTAATACTAAGCAGGTTGGTTCCGTATACATACAAATTGGCATCCCTGGAAGGTTATTTCACCGAATCATCAAGGGAGAATTTGGCGCTGGTTGGCGGGGAAAATTTGTGCGCCATGGCGCACAAAGTGGCGATTGGAAGCATATCAAGTTTGCACGCAATATTCCAGCTAACCGGATAAGTAGGCTTTCTCTCACTCCCTAACTTAGATTTGTTAAGTATTTTCGGGTCAAGCCAATAAACCTTGAAGCTGAATTATTGCAGAGGTTGGCATAGCCCTAAGACAAAGCGCGATCGCACCTGACCACCCAAAACCGCCAATTTCTGTCTAGGAAAGCGTTTCAGCTACTGCTAAGATAGAGTGTGATCGCACCCGAAAGAAACAGGACTATCAGTCCCCAGGCTCTTGGAGAGTGAGCATAACACAAACAAATAGGCGATCAATGTCCTCCTCGTCGGGCAAATGTCAGCAGATGCGCGGCAACAGATTGAGGTTGATCGTAGTGAGGTACATGACTAGCTTTGAGAATCCAAATCAGTTGACTGCCTGAAATTGACTGTTCAAACTTGGTTGCATCGTCCGTCCCCAATACATCATCAGCTTCTCCCCACAAAATCAGGGTAGGATGGTTTACCTGAGCGATACGAGATCGCAAATTAGCGTAACCTCCACTTTGGGTGAAGGACGCGATCGCCCCTTTCCATCCTGGCATCTCCTGATGTAGCAAAGAACAGCGCAGCGCATCGAGTAGCATTGGGTCAATCATTGGCAACGCTAAAAAGGTGTTGCCGGATGGTTTGAGGATTGACTGGAAGGGTGGGAACATACTCTGTAAATCCAGAACCAAACAGATCCACTGTCCAAGTCTCGTGCTGGGTTGTTAATAAGGGGAGCAAACCCCGGAACTCCAGCAGGGAACTATCAAACCTAGACTCCGCACTTCAATTTGAAGTACAAAAAACTACATGGCTGATACAGGCAAAAAGTCCGAAAAATTAAACCTTTGAATATCTTCTAAAGAAACAGTAATTTTTTTGGGGACTCTTGAGGGTTTTTTTGAGCAG
>NZ_JAVJNP010000193.1:0-3223 GCF_040217205.1 Coleofasciculus sp. A1-SPW-01
CTGACAGGTGTAGGTTTTTTATTTAAGGGTGGAGACAAGACAAGGGGACAAGGAAGGAAAGAAGACAAGGGGGAAAAACCGTACAGAATTCGGTTCGGTCAAACTAACTTCTAAAAGCCGAAACGCCCTATTTTTCGTTAAAACTCTTCCTTGTCTACGGTCGCTGAGCGAAGTCGAAGTGATGGTCTACCTGTCTTCCAAGTCTAACCTGAACCGCAATCTTAAAAAACCTACCCTTGTGAGTGGTGGGAGAGGGGCTGGGGGTGAGGGGGTTTATTGACTTAACTTACAATAAACGAGACAGTAATTGGCAAAAAAGACAGATTGTAGAAGCAATTCTACAGCCAATTAATCATCATCATCGTCATCATCATCATCACCACCCCAATCATCCTCTTCCATTTCTAGTTCCTGTTCTTCATCCGATTCTTGCACCTCATTTTCGATTTCTTCAAACTCAATCGCCGCCACATAAGGAGAAGAAATCGCCACGGTTTCCCCGGTACTCACCAAAGCTTGATACAAAAATGCCGCTACTTCTGCACGACTTGCTATCTGATTGGGATTCAGTAATTCGACATTAGGATAATTGACCACAATGCCTCGCTGCGTCGCCGCCGCAACTAAAGGACGAACATTAACCGGAATCGCTGATGCATCATTATAAAATTGCAAAATGTTCGTCGCTGATCCATTCACAGAATAATTTAACCCCTGAGTTAATGCCAATAATACTTCCAACCGCGATAACTTTTGCTTGGGGTTAAAGTTATTAGCAGAATTAACCGTTAAAAACCCCGTTTCACACGCTTCTTCAATGGCATTGTATGCCCAGTGACGGGTAGAAACATCCCGGATACTAACATTACGGATTTTCGTCTTTTCAAACGCCTTACGAATCATCGCCGCAAACTGGGCGCGAGTCACAGGTTCATTGGGACGAAATGTGCCATCGGGAAATCCCCTGATAATATCTAAGCGTACTAATTCAGCAATAAAGTCCTGCGCCCAATAATTACTGGCGATATCCGTGAAACTTGTTTGTACAGTTCGGCGAATTTGGGAACCACTAGCGGCGACTTGTTGCTGTTGAGTCGCCCCCCCACTTATCTGAGTAGTTTGGTTGGTTTGGCGTTGACTAGCGCGACTATCAACAGTTCCCTGGGTGGTTTGACTGGTGGTACTCCCGGCGGTAATTTCCGTAGTTTCACGGTTGCGGGTGCGGATGCGTTGTTCTTCAATCAGCGTCGCGGTATACCGGGCGGTCATTTTCTGGCTTAAGGTTTCATCCAGGGCGACAACTGAACCCATCTCATCCGTCCGATACGCCCACAGTTTATCCTCACTCCCGACAATCACCAACCACCCTGGAACTAGCGCCTGGGTGCAAATCTGATCGTCGCCTAATCCCAAACAACCATCAGACCAAGTTTGGCGGGCGACTTTGAGGATTTTTAGCTGGGATGTATCCAAATTATGGCGACGGCTGATATCCTCAAAGACAGCCTCTGCGATCGCGTCAGGTAAAGATTCAACGGTATCTGCTTCTACTGAGGAAGTTTGGGCAAGTTCCATCCCCTGAATCACCTCTAGGGGAGATGTGGGGATAGGATTCGCAACAGAAGGAGTAGCGGTGGCGATCGCGAATCCAGCGACGGCGATGATTATCCTACCGCTTGACGCAAATAATAGTTGACTCATAACACGCATACCAAACACAAACAAAAGGAACCTAAAGACAGAACTGATGGGGAAACTGTTCCCATTTATTCAAACGTGGCGATTCTCAATAAACAGGAATCTGGGCAAAAATTTTCCAGAATCTGTCTCAATCCCGGTATCATAGAACAAAACACTTAAACAAACTTCATAAAGCACAGTGATTACCCAACCGCGAATCCAGAACAACCCCTTAGAAAAGCACCTTTGGACTTGGCAAGGTCACTCAATTCAATACACCGTCCAGGGAACAGGTCAACCCTTGGTATTGATTCACGGCTTTGGTGCATCCATTGGACATTGGCGCAAGAATATCCCGGTGCTAGCGGATGCGGGATATCGGGTGTTTGCGATTGATCTGTTAGGGTTCGGCGGATCAGATAAACCTGCCTTAGACTACAGCTTAGAGGTATGGCAGAAACAGATCAAAGACTTCTGGGACGCCCATATTCAGGAACCAACCGTATTTATTGGCAACTCAATTGGGGCGCTATTGAGTTTAATGGTAGTTACCCAATACCCGGATATTGCCGTTGGTGGTGTTTTGATTAATTGTGCAGGGGGCTTAAACCACCGTCCCGATGAGTTAAATTTACCCTTACGGCTGGTGATGGGAACCTTTAACAAATTGGTTAGTTCTAAAACCGTCGGTCCGTTTTTATTTAACCGAATTCGCCAAAAAAACCGCATTCGCAACACCCTGCGTCAGGTTTACTGTGACCCCCAAGCGATTACGGAAGAATTAGTCGATTTACTCTACCAGCCCTCCTGTGATCCGGGTGCCCAACAGGTATTTGCATCTGTCTTAACGGGTCCTGCAGGTCCTGCGCCTGGGGAATTATTACCCAAATTAAACCGTCCTCTATTAGTTCTTTGGGGCGAAAATGACCCTTGGACACCAATTAATGGGGCGGCGATTTACCAGCAGCAGCGCCAAATGGAGAAGGATGTCGAGTTTTTTGCCATCCCCCAAGCGGGTCATTGTCCTCACGATGAGAAGCCAGAGATGGTTAATTCTCTAATTCTCGATTGGCTAAGTCAAATGACGTAGCTTGCTTCTCGCTTGCGCGAGTATGACGAATGACATAAGACATAAGACGAATGACGAATGACGAATGACAAATAACTTATGAATCCAATTCTTGCGGGTTTTATCGCCAGTTTGCTGGCGGGACTCGCAACCTTTGTCGGTGCGTTACCTGTATTTTTACCGATTCGCTTGACCCACCGATTACAAGCGATCGCGTTAGGATTCGGGGGTGGCGTAATGCTAGCTGCGACGGCGTTTTCATTAATTGTACCGGGTAAAGATGCGGCGATTTCTCAAGGCGCTTCCCCGATGAATGCGGCGTTAATTATGAGTATAAACTACCCAGACCTGCTAAGAGCTGAGGTCTGGGTTTTTAGTAGCCCGCTCAGTCATCGAACAAGCTAAGCTGAACATACTTAATAGTTCGGCTTAGCTTGCACGATAACCCCGTGCCTCCAGGCTGGTTTATAGACA